>NZ_JBMDXT010000485.1:0-43716 GCF_048594475.1 Nakamurella sp.
CCACCGCACCGAGCACCGCCTGCTGCGACACAGCGAACGCGTCCGTCACCCGCGCCTGCCGCGCCGCCACCGCCCCCTTCACCCGCTCCAACACCGCCAGCTCATCAACCCGCGCCGCATCCCCCGCCCCGTCGACCGGCGCCGACAGCAACGCCGCGAGGAACGCGGCCGCAGCATCGGCAATCGTCGACATATGTTCGATTCTATCGCGCACACCAGGGCGGGGCAACCGGATCGCGGCAGCCAGGACGCAACCATTCGAATGAAAAACGGCACCGTGCACGTCTGCCGCCCCAGCCCGGCCGGCATCGCCCGTCGACTGCGTACCGCAGCCAGGTCCCTCCCGTCGTGATGCACTGATCGGCATGACCGACGCCGGCCGCCGCCCCCGGACCCGCAGGTGGTGGTACCTCCTGCTGGGTGCCGTGCTGACGGTGGCCGGTTGCACCGGGGGTTCGGCCGGCCCGGAGCCGACGATTCCGGACGGCATTGCCGCCGGACAGCCGGTCGAACTCTTCCTGGGGCTCGCCCGGGACCAGGACGGGCTGGCACGGTTCGCCGCGTCGGTGGGCGGGTCGGGCGTGTCGACCGCACTCCCGCTCGCCACGGTGGCCGAGCGATTCGGCGCGGAGGAATCCACCCGATCGGCCGTCCGGAAGGCCTTCCCGTCCGGCACGCTCGCCTTCTCCCCCACGGGCGGATTCGCGCGGCTGCAGCTCTCCATCGAGGAATCCGAGAGCCGGTTCGGCGTTTCCTGGGCGGTCCGGACGATCGGTGACGACCGGGTCCTGACCGCGACGACGGCGCCGCGAATCCCGGACGACCTCGTGGGCGCCGTCACCCAGATTCTCCCCCGTAACCGGGTTCTCAACCTCGACGGAACCTCCTCCCCCGCGTCGGCGGCCTCGCCCGCCCCGACCGCCACCGCGTCGGCGACGCCGACCGTCACCGCGGCGAGCGCCACCGCGACGGTCACCGACCGGACGGCCTGTGATCAGGCCGTCGCGGCCGGCTCCCGCATCGTGGCGGACAGCGGGCTGGCCGATGTGCAGGCGGCCGGGTTCCGGGGCGCCGGCGCCCGCGTCGCCCTGGTCTCGTTGACCTCCTTCGATCAGCGGGCGTTCGATCAATGGCTGACCTGCATCCAGCACCCGCCGATCGCCGTCCACCAGCTGCGGACGATGGGAACCGACGAGTCGGCCCCGGCGGGCAGCGAGGAGTCGCTCGACCTGGCGGCGCTGACCCTGGCGCTACCGGACCTGCAGTCCGTGACGGTGGTCGAGGCCGGTCCGGCCGACTGGGTCGGCGACACCCTGGCCACCGCCCTGACCGACCCGGCCGGGCCGCCGGACGTGATCAGCACCAGCATCGTGTACTGCGAGGGTCAACTGGGCCGGGACGCGATCGAGATGACCGAGTTCGTACTGGCCGCGGCCGTGGCGGCCGGAACCCGCGTCGTCTCGGCGACCGGCGACCACGGATCGTCCGCCTGTGCTCCGGGCAGCACCGCGGCGGCGGTCGGCTACCCGTCGTCCTCGCCCCAGGTCCTGGCGGTGGGCGGAGTCGACGGGTCAGGCTCCGTGTGGGTGGAACCGGGCGGCGGGGCCGCGAGCGGCGGCGGACCGAGTGCGGTCTTCCCCGGGCGCGTCGTTCCGGATCTCGCGTCGTTCGCCTCGTCGGCGGCCCTGCCGCCCATTCCCGTGTGCGACTCCACCTGCCGGTGGAGACAGTTCGCCGGCACCAGCTTTGCCGCACCGTTCGTCGCCGGGGCCCTGGTCGCGGTCGATGCGCACCGGCAGGCGCAGGGAGCGCCCGCCCTGACCTTCGCCCTGGGCAGCGCGCAGCACACGGTCGACGCACGTGCCGTCCGGGACGTGGTGGAGGGGAACAACGACCTGTACGCGGTCGGCTGCTGCACGGCGGCCGCCGGCTTCGACCCGGCGTCCGGCTGGGGCGAACCCCGATTCGACGTCCTGGCCGGAGCGACGTCCTAGAGCGCCCGGTCCCGACCGGCGATGTCGTCCCGCCTACGACCCCGAACTCGGGGTCGCCGATGAGGTTGGTGTCGCCGGGGTCGTCGAGCTCGACGGGGGTGGCGGCGACGCCGGCCAGAGCGGATCGATCCATGCCGTGCCGCAGGCCGTGGTCATACCGGGATAGGAGCCGGCCCCGGTCAGGCACGGCGTGGCGCCCACGAGCAGGAAGCTGGGGAACACGCTCGGCGCGCACCCGGAGGTGCCGCCCAGGCAGGTCGTGGTCGCCGCGCTGATGTCGTACCAGCCGGGGCCCGCGCTCTTCCAGAATCCATAGGCGAGCTGCGGAACGAAGTCCGCGCCGCCCGCGGGTGGGAGGGCGAAGCCGTTGCCCGTGAGATAGGTCTGGGGATCGGCCGACCCTCGATCGGCGACCAGCGCCTCGAAGTCGGCGGCCGTCGGGTCGCGCCAGACCGACGTCGGGTCGGAGCCGGTGTTCATCGCGTTGGAGGCAATCGGGCTGGCGGCGATGGCCTGCGCCAGCCACGACGACGGCGCCGGCTCGCCGTCCGGGCTGTCCCAGCTCAGCGAGCACACTCCCTGGCCGGCCGCGAACTCGTAGTCGGGCGGCGGCACCGGGCCGCCGCCACCGTTGGTGCCGATCGTCCAGGCTTGCAGCACCGCATCGTTGATCGCTTGCTGCACGGGCGAGGAGCCGGCGTCCGCTCCCCCGATGATGCTGTCCGAGCTCAGCTGCGAGGTCGGGCACAGCGGCTGCCGGGTCCACACCGTCCGCGACGGGTTGTGCACCACCACGTTGGCGTCGGTGACGGGTGCACCGGCGGCCTGGTACATCTGCCGGACCTCCGACCACAGGTCCTTCAGGGTCGCCTTCGCGCCGACCGTGTCGCCGGTCGAGTGCTGCGACTCGATCATCAGGGCGATGCCCATGACGATCAGGTTCACGAAGTAGTCGCGGTAGCCGTCGAGCTTCTGGGCGTAGACCACGCGATCGTCGAAGTCGGGCACACCCTGATCGACCACGAAGGTGGCGAACATGCCCGCCAGCGGAACCTCACCGATCATCGCGTTGCCCTCGAAGGCGTCGACGATGGCCATGATGTGCGCCCGCATCCCGATCGCCGGGTCCAGAACGGTCGCGGTCAAGTTGTTCAGGTTCGACTGCACGGTGTCCTTATCGGCGATGATCTGGCAGTAGGACTGCCACATCGACAGGATGGGCGCGATGTGGTCCTGGGTCAGCTGCGAGATCTGGTTCTGGTACGTGCTGTCCTTGATCAGGTTGATCGTCGACGCCAGGTCGGCCTCGATCGTGTTGAGCGTGTTCGTGATCGCCTGCAACTGGGACGACAGGTCGGCGAGCTCGGTCGACAGTTGCGTCGATATGCCGCCGCCGGTCGAGCCCGCCCCCAACAGCTCGTCCAGGGCCCAGCCGACGAGAGAACTGTTTCCGCTCGTGTAGGCGTCGACTCCCGCGGCGATGGTCAGACCGATGCTCAGGGGCGAGGAATCGGTGTCCCCCACCGCCGAAGATCCGACCGCCGACCCCGGCACCATGGCCGAGGAGTTCGGCGAGGCCGAGGAGCAGGACGCCGGGACATCGGCCGGGCTGCCCAGGGCCACCGCGGTGGTCGGGGCCGGGTCTGGGCTGGTCGAACAGGCCGTCAGGACGACACCGGCCAGACCGGCGGCGAGAAGGCTTCTCATTCGCATGTGCGTCACCTCTGTCTAGCCGGCATCGGAGCGGCTGGTGTTCCCCGCCGTCGTGATCGAGGAGGCGACACCACCGGACGGGATCACCGACGGTCCGGGGCTCGGGGCCGGCGCGGTCGAGCCGGTCGGGGCTGCGGTCGAGGTGGCCGACGTCGTCGAGGTCGTCGGTCCGGCCGCGGGTGGAGGGGGTGTCGGTTTCCAGATCGGCGTGAGCCAGTCCGTCCCGCACGCGGTGGGCAGGCCCTGGTAGTCACCGGTGCCCAGAAAGCACTGCGGGGTCGCGATCACCAGGAAGGAGAACGACCAGTCGCCGCTGGCCGGGCAGTTGGCAAAGAACAGGCAGGTGTCGGTGCCGTTGGTCACGTCGATGTAGCCGCTTTGGGACCCGTACCAGAAGTCGTGCGCCAGGTAGGTCGAGCCATAGAGGCCACTGGGCGACGGAATCGCGAATCCGATCGAGTTCAGGTACGCCTGCGGACTTGCCGATCCCCGGTCGGCGTACAGCTTGGAGATGTCGGACGCGACGGGGTCTCGCCAGAGCGTGACGGGATCGGTCGTCCCGGCGGCGATCTCGGTGGGCAGGCCGGAGGCCTTGATCGCTTCCGGAAGCCACGCGCTCGGATTCTCGTTGTACTCGTCCCAGGTGATGGAGCAGACGGCGTCCCCGGCCTTGAAGGTCCACCCCGGCATCGCGCCGGTCGTCCAGGCCAGGGCCGATTGGGCGGGATCCGAGCCTGCCGCCACCGTCTGCCAGTCCGCGCTGTCGAACGCGGACACGATGCACATCGGCGACGTGCTCCAGATGTTGCCCGTGGGGATGTTCAACTGGGCGGCGTCGTTGGAGACCGGGGACCCGGTCGCCTGGAGCACCTGGTAGACGTCGGACCAGACCGTGTCGATCGCCTGCTGCGCGGCGGCCGCGTCGCCTTGCTGGTGATAGGCCTCGACCTGCAGGGCCAATCCCATGACCATCAGCGCGGCGAAGTACTGGCCGTACGGGACGATGTAGTTCTGATAAAGCGGCCGGTCGTCCATCGCCGGCACGCCCTGATCGACGACGAACGTCGAGAACAGGCCGGGCAACGGCGCCTCTCCCGTGGTCGCCGACCCGATAAAGGTCTCCTTGATCGCTTCGATATGAGCAGAGACCCCGGTGGCCGGATTCGTGATGGAACCGGTCAGCGCGGTGATGTCGCCTTTGTTGGTGTTCTGGCTGCTGACGATCTCGTTGTAGTCCTGCCACATCGACTGCAGCGGGGCAATATGATTGGTCGCCAGGTCCTGGATCTCGATCTGATACGTGCCGTCCTTGATCTGATTGGTCACCTTCGACAACTGCGCCTCGATCTGCGTCAGCTGCGTGTCGATGACGCCGATCTGGTCGGACAGCCCGTCGAGCGCGGTCTTCAACTGCTGGTCGGGTTGTCCCGCGCCGTTGGGGCCGGCTGCCGTAAGGATCTCGCTCAACGCCCAGCCCACCAGACTCGTGCCGCCGCTGTCCCATGCCGCCACCCCGGTCGCCAGCACAGTTGCCACCTGAGCGAACTCGGGATCGACCGGGATGGGGGCGGCAGTCGAGGTCGGCGAGGCGGTGGCCGACCCGGGAACCAGCGCGTTGGCGTTGAGGGAACGGGTGACGGCGACATCGGCGTTCTGCCCGAGCGCCGCATCGGCCGGCGCGCTCGATGAGACAGCCGACACGCCGGCCGGCGAGGTGGAGCACGCCGCCAGAACGGCGACCCCGAGAAGCGCAGTGGCGACGGCGCGGAGCGTATGTCGGTAGGTCGGCACCCGGTGATCATAGGCAGCGGCGACGCCGGCCAACGGCCGAATGTATTGCTGGCACTAGGTCACCCCCGGGGCCCTGCGGCGGCGCCTTCCCGGTGGTCCCGATGATGGAGGAATCGAAGAACGGCGTGCACGCGTCGATTGGTGTCAATGGTCCGGGCGAGCCCGAGCTGGGCATAGATCTGGGCAATATGCCCGGCCACCGCGGCCTCGCTCACCGACAATTCCCGGGCGATCCGGGAGTTGCTGTGTCCCTGCGCCATGAGGGCGAGCACCTCGGATCGGCGGCGGGGCAGGAGCGCGACCGGGTCGATGACGCCGGTTTCCGGGCCGGCGGGCCCGGCGTCCGCCTCCCGGGAGAGCCGTTCGGTGACCCCGGAGTCGACCAGGGTCGCCCCGGCCGCCACCCGGTGCACCGCGTCCACCAGCGTCTGGGCGCCGGCGATCCGGCGTGTGAGCAGATAGGCCGTATGGGATGCGCCGCTGGCCAGCAGCGCCCGGGCCGCCTCGACGTCGGGTTCGCAGGAGAGGACGACGACGTTGAGGTCCGGGTCGCGGCGGCGTAGCTCGATCGCGGCACGCACCCCTGATGCGCGGGCACCGGCCGCGTGGGCGCCCTGCGGCAGGTTTGCGTCGGTGAGCACCAGCTCGGCCCGGGTGCGCTTGCCTGTGGCGATCAGCTCGTAGCAGTTGGCGGTCACGGCGACCTGATGCCCGCGGTTCGACAGGACCGTGGCCAGTCCTTCTCGAAACAGCGGCACGCCGTCGGCGAGCACGATACGCATGCGTTCAGTCCGTTCGATTTGATCCTGCGATCCCGGAGATCCGGTTGCCATCAGCATGGGTCGGCCGGGACGGCCGGTGGGTCCACCGATCGGCCGACCCGACGGCGGAATCGGGACCGGTCGATCGGGGGACGCCGCCGGGCCGTGGGAGTCGCGAACGTGCCGACCCCTTGACGGCGGCACTTGTTTTTTGCAAGTATGGAGGCGTTCACCCGCGAGGCGCGAGGAGCCCACAATGACCGCGATGTTCGTCAACCTGCCCGTCACCGATCTGGAGCGGGCGAAGGCCTTCTACACGGCGCTCGGCTTCCGGATCAACCCCGCCTTCACCGATCACAACGCCGCGTGCGTCGTCGTCGAGGAGGACCACAGCTACTTCATGATCCTCGTCCGCGACTTCTTCCAGACCTTCACCGACCTGCCGTTGGGCGACCCGGCGGTCAGCCCGTCGACGGCGACCGCGCTGTTCCTGGACAGTCGCGCGGAGGTGGACGCCACCGTCGCCAACGGCCTGGCCGCCGGTGGGTCCGAGGCGCGGCCCGCCTCGGACTACGGCTTCATGTACCAGCGGCAGCTCACCGATCCCGATGGCAATATCCTCGAGTTCGGCTGGATGGACCCGGTGGCTGCCGCGCAGGGACCCGGTGCCGTGGCCAATCAGCAGGCCTGAGCGCACTTCTCGTCCATGGCCGCGCGCGAGTACGGGCAGTACTGCGGGGTCACCCGAGGGCTGGAGCTGGTCGGCGAGCGCTGGGCGCTGCTGATCGTGCGCGACCTGCTCGTCGGGCCGCGCCGCTACGGTGAACTCGCCGCGGGCCTGCCCCGCATCCCGAGCAACATACTGGCGGCGCGGCTCAAGGAGCTGCAAGCGGCCGGAATCATCCGCCGAGCGCCGCGTTCCCGGGTCATCATCTACGAGTTGACCCCGTACGGGCGGGAACTCGAGCCGATCGTGCTCGCGCTCGGCGCATGGGGGTTCAAGGCGATGGGCGATCCCCGCGAGGATCAGATCATCACCCCGGATTCCATGACGATGGCGCTGCGGACGGCGTTCCGGCCGCAGGTGGCCGCGACGTTGCCGCCGACCGCCTACGGGGCCCACGTCGGGCCGGCGGAGCTGCTGATCCGGGTGGCCGGCGCGGACCTCGACGTGACCCGGGGCGATGGCCCCGTGGATCTGGCCTTCAGCGCCGGCCCGGACATCCGGCGGCTCATCTCGGGCGAGCTCGCGCCGGACCGCGCGATCGCGACCGGGGTGATCGAGGTCCGGCGCGGTCCCCGCGCGCTGCTCGACCGGTTCGCCAGCACCTTCCACCTGGCCGCCTGAGCGTCCACGGTCCCGAGGGCCGGCGCCGGACGCCGTCACCGCGAGTCACCGCGACGGCATCGCGCGCCGCCAGAATCGCTCGGTCTTCTGGTCGAAGGCGACCAGCGTGCACGTACCGACCGATGTGGTCGCGGACGTCAGGGCCGCCACCGAGATCCGGCAGGCCTCCAGCAAGGGGAAGTGGAACGCACCGGTCGACAGGGACGGGAAGGCGACGGTGCGCGCCCCCACCTCGTCGCAGCGGCGGAGGGCGGCCCGGTAGGCAGCGCCGAGCAACTCCCCCGCCGGCTCGTCCACGCCGTACCGAGGCCCGACGGCGTGCACGACGAACCGGACGGGATCCGGCAGGTCGAAGGCCGGCGTGATCACCGCGTCGCCCGGCGCGCAGGGCGCGAGCGGACGCAAGGCGGCCAGCAGTTTCGGTCCGGCCGCCCGGTGGATCGCGCCGTCCACCCCGCCGCCGCCGACCAGGGACCGGTTCGCGGCGGTGACCAGGACCTCGGCCGGCACCGTCGTGATGGTGCCGCGGACGATCTCGATCTCCATCCGCCCAGTTTCCCAGCCCGCGGAGCCTGCCGACCTGCTTCCGGTGGTGGGGACCGACCGGTCCGGTGGGCGCCGGTCCAGGGTCTGAGGCCGGCCGACGATGTCGCGGTCAGGCGTCGCGCACCGGCTGGCGCAGGATCGTCCGGCGCCGCGCCGGCGCGACCCGCCGGACGTCGCTGAGGTAGATCTCGTGGTGCCGACCGGTCAGGCGCAGGCCGTGCTGCGGGATGAACTCGTGGTGCATGCGGTCCAGGACGGCCGCCTCGTCGTCGAACGGGCCGACATGCAGGGTCTGCACGCACCGACCCTCGATCAGAACGTCCGAGCGCAGGTCGGCGAGCCGGGCGGGCCGACGGCGCGCGCCCACCCGATCGACGGCGGCGTCCACGTGGCCGGCGGTCAGCCAGTCCGGCACCAGGTTGAGCAGGGTCCACCTCCAGCGCGACTTGTCGCGGGCGACGGTGAACGTGTCCATGTCGTCGGCCCACCACAGACCCTCCAGCGGTGGGACCACGTAGTCGCGGCCGGCGCCGGCCCTGCTGGCGAACTTGAGGGAATACGCCACGGGATAGAGCGTTTCGATCGCCTCGGCGAAGGCGGGGGCGTTCGGGTCGCCCCGGCCGTCGATCATCAGGTAGCGGTGCGCGGGGACCTCCAGCAGCCGGAATTCCCCCGCCCGTGCGCGGTAGCCGTCCAGCGACCGCCGAAGATCGACCTTGCCGTCCATCACGATCCAGTGTCGCGCATCGTCAGGTAGGCATCGAGCGCGGCGGCGCCGGCGAGGAGGGCGCGACTCCGCCCGGCCAACCGCTGCTGCCAGCCGTCCAGGAAATTTGCCAGCGCGTCGGCGCCACCGGCCGCGCGCAGTGAGTCCAGGATGCGGGCGACCTGCGCCAACGGGTAGCCGCCCCGGCGCAGTTGCCGCGCGATCTCGGCGTCCCGCACGTCCGGCGGGCCGTACTGCCGCGCTCCGGTCGACCGGCTCCGGGTGGGTCGCAGGATGCCCTCGACCTCCCAGCCGCGCAGCGTCGCCGCGTGGACGCCGATCCGGCGGGCCAGTTCCCCGACGGTCAACGGCGGGCCGGCGGTCGTCGTCGCGGGTGCGACGGCGGTCAGGGCGGCCAGAGCGGATGCGACCTCGGCCCGGGCGTCCCGCTCCGCCCGCAGTTCCAGATGGGCGGTGTCGATCAACCGGAACGCAGCGTCGTCGTCGCCGCGATGCACGGCCCGCATGATCTCGATCGCGCTCTGGTGCCCGTGGCCCCGGCGCAGGCCCAGGAAGGCCCGGACGGCTTGGGCGTGGAGGGTGGTGTACCGCCGGTACCCGGACGGGCTGCGGTCGGCGGCGGGCAGCGCGCCGGCGTCCTCGTAGTTGCGGATCGCCTGCGCGGACAGCCCGTGCTCGCGGGCGAGGTCGACCGGCCGCACGTCCACCTCCGATTGATGGTTCAAGGGCTGCCGACTCGACACCGCCGAGGCGAAGTCTCACTCGATTCTTCAACGATACGGTCAAGTCAGACCGAGGTGGAGGACGAATGGACGAGATGCTGGCCGGACGGCCGTTGGACGGTCCGGCCCAGATGGACGACGCGATGGACGATCTGCTGGCCGCCCGGGAGCGGCCGGCGCTGCTGGCCCTGGGCGAACCGACCCATGGCATCGCGGCGTTTCCGGCCGTGCGCAACGAGATGCTGGCGACCCTGGTCGAGCGGGGCTTCCGGTCGATCGCCCTGGAGACGGACCTGTTCGCCGCGACCGTCGTCGACGACTACGTGGCCGGTGGCAGCGGTGATCTGGACGAGGTGCTGGCGACCGGGTTCAGTCACGGCTTCGGCAACCTGCCCGGGAACCGGGAGCTGGTGCAGTGGCTGCGCCGGTTCAACGCCGGGCGTGAGCCGGCCGATCGGATCCGCTTCCACGGGTTCGACGCGCCGCTGGAGACCGCGGCGGCACCGAGTCCGCGGCGGTTCCTGCTGGCCGTCCGCGACGCGCTGCCGCCCGGTCAGCGGCCCGGGTCGGCCGCCGGATTGGACACCCTGCTCGGCGATGACGCGGAGTGGGCGAACCCGGCGGCGATGGGCGAGCCGGCCGCCTCGATCGGCGGGTCCGTACGGGTGCGGGACCTGCGGATCGTCGCCGACGACCTGGCCAGCGCGCTGCACCGGGCCGGGCCCGGGCTCGCCTCCGATCCGGACCGGGACGACGACGCCGCGGCCCACGCGCGGACCGCGCTGGGGCTGTTGCGTTATCACGCGGCGATGGCCCGGCCCGGCCCGGATCGCATCGGCACGCTGCTGAGCCTGCGGTCGGAGATGATGGCGGACAACCTGCTGGCCGTCGTGGACCGCGAACGGGACCGCGGTCCGACCCTGGTCTTCGCGCACAACGTGCACCTTCAGCGGGCACCGTCCGAGATGTCCTTTGGCGCCGAGGATACGACGTGGTGGAGCGCCGGGGCGATGGTCGCCCGGACGCTGGGGCCGCGGTACGCGGTGGTCCTCACCGATGCCGCTCCGGCCGCCGATCCGGCCACGTTCCCGGGGGTCCTGGCCGCCGCGACCACCCGGCGCACGCTGTTCCCCACCGCCGCGCTTCGGGCCGCGCTGCCTCTGGCGATCGAGCCGGGTGAGCCGATCTTGCCGGGTCACATCCCGGTGCGCCCGGCGGATCTGGCCGGGGCCGACGCGCTGATCTTCGTCGCCGACACGGACGGCCGGCGCCAGCAGTACTGGTGAACGGGCCGGTCAGCCGGCCGGGTCCGGCCGAACGGCCAGGGTGACCGACGCCGCCGGCGGGGTGCGGAGCGTCTGCCACACGACGCAGTAGCGCTCGGTCAGTTTCAACAGGCTGGCCAGTTGATCCTGGTCGGCGTCGGTGTCGACCTCGAAGCCGAGCCGGATCGTCCGGAAGCCCACCGGGGCGTCCTTCGCGACGGCCAGGGTGCCTCGGAAGTCCAGGTCGCCCTCCGCGCGCACGGTGCCGCCGCGCAGCTCGATGCCCAGCGAGATGGCGACCGCCTTCATCGTCACGCCCGCACAGGCGACCAACGCCGACAGCAGCATGTCGCCCGAGCACAGCTGCGTGCCGTCACCGCCGGCGGCCGGGTGCAGTCCGGCCTCGGCCAGCGCACGGCCGGTCGAGACCGAGCACGACACGCCCTCCCCCAGTTCGGCATCGGCCCGAAGCGTGACCGCGGCACTGTCCGGATCGTCCCGGTACCGCTGCTTGACCGGCGCCTGCACGGCGACCAGCGCATCCCTGTCCATCGGTCGGTCGTCCATCCCGACGACCCTACGCACGGGCGTCCAGGTACACCCAGTCACCGTTCTCGCGGACGAAGCGGCTGTGCTCGTGCAGCTCGCCGGGCGCGCCGTCGAGGACGTAGTGCGCCCGGAACTCCACGCCGCCGTCCTGGTGGAAGGCGCTGCCCCCGGTGACGGCCAGCACGTCCAGCCCGGTCCACCGCATCCGCGGGTCGAGCTGCACCCGCGCCGGGCGGTGCTCGGCGGCCCACGTCCGCCGCAGGTAGTCCGCGTCCCCGACGGCGAACGCGCTGTACCGGGAACGCATTAGCAGCTCGGCGGTCGGTGCGGTGGCGGCGCCGCGATGGAACCGCCCGCAGCACTCGTCGTAGCTCGCCGGCTGCCCGCAGGGGCACGGCCGCGGCGTTCCCGGCGCGGGCCGCCCCCGGTCGCGTCGTCGTGATCCACCGGCCATCGGACCATCCTCCCTGGACGCTGCTTCAGCTGGCGGGTCGGCATCAGTTCCTGTTCATTCCCCAGCGGCGCGTGAGCAGTGCTTCCTTGTAGTGCGACTCCGCCTCGTCAATCTCGCGGGTGGTCGCGGCGGGACCGAAGACTTGGAGAATGCTGAATTTGAAGTGGCGAGCGTGCCTGGGATCGAGGTTCGCGAGCTGACGCAGGGCGACATTGCTGCCGTGACCGTCGCGTGCGTACGACGTCCACCTGCCCATGATGCGCTCGCCACCGTCTGCCTTTCCGACGTACAACTGTCCGGTTGTGGTGTCCGCGATGAGATAGACGCCCTGAACGGCGCTCAGTGCACTCCGCCATTGCGCGTACCTGCGGTCTTGGACGATGGCGACCAGTTCCTCGTAGCTGATGAGGAGCTTGTCGAAACCGGGGAACGGAACCTCGACCGGGTCGGCGATCTCGACCACGGGGAAGGCGGATGCGGCGTTGCCGGCCTTTGCCCAGTTCACCGCGTCGCGCGACCACTCGACCACGAGGCGGTCCTGAAGTGACGTGAGTACGTGGGAGGGGCGGAGGTCGAAGAAGCGGTGATCGGTCGTGCGTTCGGATGGCAGTTCACCGTGGTTTTCATAAGCCGTGAGAAACCGCGAGCGCCGACCGCCATCAGTCATGAAGTTGAGCCAGTGGAATGGTGGAGTCTTTCCGAGCTTGTTGCTGACACCCTGCACTCGCACATAGGCCAGGAGGTTGGCGGGCGTGACGTCGGCAGGCGTCGCGAGGCCGTCGGCGGTGTAGGTGTGCCGCAGAACAACCACCTGGCTCGGGTCGAGGCCAGCGGCGCCGAAGACGTGCCCGAGGGTCAGGTGGCCGGTGATCGATGCCGTGACGGTCATACCCTTCACGGTAGGGGCGCGGACCGAAAAGGACCCGAACCCACCGCTACCTGGGCATCGACGTGGCGGTCCGTTCGTCGAACCGCCGACGCCACTTCTGATGGCCATGGCCATGGCCAAAGTCAAGGCCGGAAGCCGAGTGGACCGCTGAGCGGGTCAGCGCCAGCCCAGCCCGGGCGCGACGTGCGTGAGGATGGACTCCAGAACGTGCGCGTTGTAGTCGACGCCGAGCTGGTTGGGGATCGTCAGCAGCAGGGTGTCGGCCGCGGCGATCGCCTCGTCGCGGGCCAGTTCGGCAATGAGCACGTCCGGTTCGGCCGCATACGACCGGCCGAACACCGCCCGGTACCCGTCGATGTCGCCCAGCGAGTCGCTGCTGCTCCGGTCGGCGCCGAAGTACGCCCGGTCCTGGGCGGTGACCAGCGGGAAGATGGAGCGGCTGACCGAGACCCGTGGCTCGCGCCCGTGTCCGGCTTCGGCCCACACCTTGCGGAACGCCTCGATCTGCTCGGCCTGCTGGACGTGGAACGGCTTTCCGCTCTCATCCTCCTTGAGCGTCGAGCTCATCAGGTTCATGCCCAGCCGCGCCGCCCACTCGCCGGTCGCGTTCGAGCCCGACCCCCACCAGATGCGGTCACGCAGGCCCGGCGACTGCGGTTCGATCGGCAGCGGTCCGGGATGCGGGTTGGCGAACATCGGTCTCGGGTTGGGCTCGGCGAACCGCGCCCCGTCGATCACCTGCAGGTAGACCTCGGTGTTCTGCCGGGCCACGTCGGCCATGGTCTGCCCGTCGGGCGCCCCGTAGCCGAAGTAGCGGTACCCGTCGATGACCTGCTCGGGTGAGCCGCGGCTGATGCCCAGCTGCAACCGGCCGCCGGCGATCAGGTCGGCCGCCCCCGAGTCCTCCGCCATGTACAGCGGGTTCTCGTACCTCATGTCGATCACGCCGGTGCCGATCTCGATCCGGCTGGTCCGCGCGCCGACCGCCGCGAGCAGCGGGAACGGCGATCCGAGCTGGCGGGCGAAGTGGTGCACGCGGAAGTAGGCACCGTCAGCGCCGAGCTCCTCGGCCGCGACGGCCAGGTCGATGGACTGCAGCAGGACATCGCTGGCCGTCCGCGTCTGCGAGTGCGGCGAGTTCGACCAGTGCCCGAAGGACAGGAATCCGATCTTCTTCATGACTGGTTGAACGATCAACCATCTGGAGATGTTCCCCGCCCATCCGCGCCGCCGGGCCGGCGCGGTACGTTCGCGGGCGTGCAATCCGGGTCAGGGTCATCACGACGGGCGGTCTTCCTCGACTTCGACGGCACCTACGCCGATCACGGGGTGGTGCCGGCGGCGCACGTCGGCGCCGTCCGGGCCGCCCGCGCGGCCGGGCACCTGGTGTTCCTGTGCACCGGCCGGCCACGCTCGATGCTGCTGGCGTCGGTCCTGGAGGAGTTCGACGGGTTCGTCGCGGCGGCCGGCGGCTACGTGGAGGTGGCCGGCCGGGTGCTCGCCGATCAGCGGTTCCCGGCCGAGCTCGGTCGCCGGCTGGTCACCCTGCTCGACGAGCACGACGTGGCCTACCTGCTCGAGGCGCCCGAGGCCGTCTACGGTCCGGTCGGCGTCGACGAGCGGCTGGTCACGTTGCTGGCCGGGCATCTGCGATCGTCCGACAGCCCCGAACGCGAGGGCCCGCGCGACATCCTCGACGCGCTGCGGATGGCCGAGGACCTGACCACCACGTCCTTCGGCAAGGTCACCTACGTCGAGTCCCCGGTCGCCGGCGCCGAGTTGATCGGTGAGCTGGGCGGGGCCGTCGGCGTGCTGCCCAGCTCGATCCCGGACATGGGCGACTCGGCCGGCGAGCTGTACCTGCCGTCCGTGCACAAGGCGGTCGGCATCGGTGTCGTCATCGACCACCTGGGCATCGGCCGGGACCAGGTGGTGGCGGCCGGGGACGGGCTCAACGACCTGGAGATGCTGCACTTCGCGGCCGTCGCCGTCGGGATCGAGGGCAGCGATCCGCGGGTGCTCGCCGTCGCCGACCACGTGGCCGCGCCCCCGCATCGGCAGGGCCTGGCCGCGGCGTTCGCCGCGCTGGGGCTGACCGGCGCGCCCTGAGCGCACGCGAGCCCGACCGCGAGGAGATCCGATGACCGGAGGCGATGCCACCGCCGACGCGAGGATCGACTGGCTGCTGGCGGTCGACCCGGCGATCGCCTGGCAGGTCCGGCGCGACCTGCTCGGCGAGCCGCCGGCGGCCTGGCGGCCGGACCGGGCCCGGGTGGAGACGCAGGGGTGGGGTGCCCGCCTGCTCGCCCACCAGGACCCGGACGGGCAATGGGCCGGCGGGGCTTTCGTGCCGGCCGGGTTCACGCCCGAACAATGGGCGCAGGAGGGACAGCCCTGGACGGCCACCACCTACGCACTCACCCAGCTGCGCGAACTCGGGCTCGATCCCGGCAGTGAGCGGGCCCGGCGGACCGTCGAGCTGGTCGGCCGGCACGCCCGGTGGGACCACGACGGGCAGCCGTTCTGGGCCGGCGAGGTCGAGGAGTGCATCAACGGCCGGACCGTCGCCGACGGCGCCTACTTCGGCGTCGACGTCGGACCCATCGTGACGCGGCTGCTGGCGGACCAGCAGCCCGACGGCGGGTGGAACTGCGAGCGAGCCGCCGGATCGGTGCGATCGTCGTTCGACACCACGATCAACGTGCTCGAGGGCCTCTGGCAGCACGAGCTGGCCACCGGGGGCACGGCGGCGACCCGCGCCGCGCGCGCCGCCGGCGAGGAGTACCTGCTGGCGCGTGGGCTGTTCCGCCGGTTGAGCACCGGGGAGCCGGCCGACCCGGCCATGTTCGATCTGCTGTACCCGGCGCGCTGGCACTTCACCGTGCTCCGCGGACTGGACCACTTCCGCGCGACCGGATCCTCGCCCGACCCGCGGCTGGGAGATGCGATCGAACGGCTGCTGGCCCGCCGCCGGCCGGACGGGCGCTGGCCCCTCGACCGGCACCTGGCCGGCCGCGTCTGGTTCGGGCTGGACGACGGACCTGGCCGGCCAAGCCCCTGGATCACCCTGCTGGCCCTGCGGGTGCTGCGCTGGTGGGCGAACTGACCTCGCCGACCGGCGGACGGGCGGGTCAGCCGGCGTCCAGCACCTCCCGCAGCCGCGCGGCGAACGCCTCCGGCTGCCCGGCGTAGCCCGAGTCGCCGCCGAGGAAACCGCCGTGGTGGCTGGGGAACTCGGTCAGCTCCACGCCCAGGCCGTCCGCCACCGCCTGGCTCGACCGCCAGGTCATCAGGCCGCGCGACTCGACCCCGGCGGCGATCACCACGCGGGTCGGCGCCGCGCGCAGGGCGTCGAAGTCCGGACGGTAGGCGGTGATCGGGGCGGCGACCCCGGACAGCAGGGGGTCGGTGCGGGAGCCGTCGTCGGCGGCCGGCAGGCCGAACTGGGCCGGGTCCGGGGCCGGCGCGGCCAGGAACTCAGGGGTGAACTCACCCGGCCACGAGGTGTAGGCGATGAAGGCGGCCATCCCGGCCCCCCAGCCGCGGTCCCGGTAGGCCTGCCGGAAGGCCCGCTCGCCGGCGAAAGCCGCTTCGGCATCGGGCAGGACGCCCAGCAACGGCGGCTCGTGGGCCACGGCGACCCGGACGTCGTCGGGGTAGGCCGCGACCATCGCCAGCGCGGTGACCGCTCCCCCGCTGCTGGCGAAGACGTCGACCGGGCCGCCGATCTCGCCGACGCGGGCATGCAGATCGGCCGCCTGGTCCTGCGGCGTCACCTCGGTCCGGCCGTCCTTGCGGGTCGACCGGCCCACCCCGCCGCGGGGGTCGTAGGTGACGACGGTGCGGTCGGCGAAGTGCCCGGCGAGCGCGCCGAACCCGGCGGCGTCCATCGGCTGGCCGACCATCAGCAGCGGGGGGCGCCCGTCCGCCGTGGGCAGCGGACCGCGCACGTCGAAGACCAGATCGATCTCGGGCAGGTGCAGCGTGCGGGTGATCGGAGCGGCGGTGCCGGTCGTCATGGGGTTCCTCCTGGCCGGTGCGAATCGTTCACCCGGGCAGACCGCCCGGCGCGGGCGGACTCATCGGTCCGCCGGGCAGGACCGCCCAGTGCAGCAGCATGATCGTCTTGGCGTCGGCGATCCGCCCGTCGCGCACCATGGCCAGGGCCTGCTCGATCGGCAGTTCCAGCACCTCGATGTCCTCCCCGTCGTGCTCCAGACCGCCGCCTGCGCCGACCCGGTCGCCGGGGCCGTACGGGGCCGCGTAGAAGTGCACCCGTTCGGTCACCGACCCCGGGCTCATGTAGACGTCGAACACATGGGTCAGCTCGCGGACGGTGACGCCCAGCTCCTCGGCCGCCTCCCGGCGGATCGCGGTCTCCGGATCGTCGTCGTCCAGCAGGCCGGCCGCAGCCTCCACCAGCAGTCCGTCGGGGTGGCCGTTGACGTAGACCGGGTAGCGGAACTGCCGGGTCAGCAGGACCGTGCGCCGTTGCGCGTCGTACAGCAGGATCGTGCTGCCGTTGCCCCGGTCGTAGGTCTCGCGCTGCTCGGTGGTCCATCGCCCGTCCCGCCGCCGGAAGTCGAACGTGGTGCGGCGCAGCACGTGCCAGCCCTGGGAGGTCAGCTCGACCGACCGGATCACCACGTCGGGGTTGCGGGTCAGGTCCCGGCCGGCGCGGTCCAGGCCGGTCCGACCGCGATGGTCGGGCACATCGATGCCGGGCTGCCCGGCGGTCGTCGTCATGCCGGGTACAGTAGTGCACGATCACGCATGAACGTGCAGAAGCGTGCATCAACGTGCGACGCCCATCGATCCGGAGGATGCCCGTGCTGGCCGCCGAACGACGTGACCTGCTGATCCAGCGTCTGCGCACCGACGGCAAACTCGTCGCGCGGGACCTGGCCGCCGAACTCGGCCTGTCCGACGACAGCATCCGGCGCGACCTGCGCGAGCTGGCGGCGGCCGGGCTGTGCCACCGCGTCTACGGCGGGGCGGTCCCGGCGTCGCCGGCGCTGGCCGACTACGCCGCCCGCCACGACGTCGAGCCGGCCAGCAAGCAGCAGATCGCGGCCCACGCCGCCGGACTGATCCGGCCCGGGAGCACCGTCATCCTGGACGGCGGTACGACGACCCTGGCGGTGGCCCGGGCCCTGCCCCCGGACCTCGACGGCACCGTGATCACGCACAGCCCGACCATCGCGAGCGCGTTGGTGGAGCATCCGCGGGTCGAGGTCTACCTGCTGGGCGGCCGGCTGTTCAAGCACTCGGCGGTCACCTGCGGCGCGGCGGCGGTCGAGGCCGCCGGCACCGTCTCGGCCGACCTGTTCCTGCTCGGCGTGACCGGTGTGCACCCGACCGCCGGCCTGACCACCGGCGATCCGGACGAGGCCGCCATGAAGCGGGCGCTGTCCCGCCGGGCCGCCGAGACCTACGTGCTGGCCAGTGTGGAGAAGATCGGCGCCGTCTCCCGCTACCAGGTGCTCCCCCTGGACGAGGTGGCCGCGGTGGTCACCGACTGCCCGCCGAACGACACCCTCGCGGCCCTGGCCGACGACGGGGTGACCGTCCTGCGGGCGCCCTGACCGGGCGGCAGGCCACGGCGCACTGAGCAGCACCCGAAGGACCGGCCGGCGGGCGCGGTTTGGACCGGGCGGAGTGGGGGCACTGTGCGCCATGATGTCCAGTCGTCGGCCACGGGTCGGGCCGGGCCGGCCGGGGACGGAGCGAAAGGACGGCGCGCGATGCACGTTCGATCCCGGCGGCGCTGGCTGGCGGTCGGTGCGGTCGTCGTCGCGGTCGCGGTCGCGGCCGGTCTGACCCTCGGCCTGTTGCAGGAGGTGCTGATCCTGCTGGCCACCGTCGTCGCCTGTGCCCTGTGCCTGCTGCCGATGCTCGTGGATCCGCCCGGTCGCCCGCATCGGCGCCCGGCGGTCGGGCGCTCCGGGTGGAGCGGGCGTCAGGAGGTCTGAACCGGCCCGCCGACGCCGATCTCGTTGCCGTCCGGGTCCCGGAAGGTCACCTTGCGGACGGCGCCGTCATAGGTCTCCGTCCGTGCCGGAGCGATCCCCCGGCTCGCGGCGCCGGCCAGGAATCCGGGCGGGTCGGCCGGAAAGAAGGTGATGCGGGCGTGACCGGCGTGATCGGGATCGAGGGCGACGTAGATCGACCGGTGATCGGCCAGCGTCCACACGCATTCGGTGGCGTGGGCGCGAAACGTCGGCGCCCGGCCGAACAGCCGCTCGTACCAGTCGACCGCCCTGGGATAGTCCCGCACGGCCACCCCGGCGAACAGTTCCAGCTCCATGTGCGCGCCTCCTCCGTTCGGGTGGACCGCGCCGCCGGGCCCGACTCATCGGATGTCGGGTCCGTATCGTCGGGTCGATGGGGAGCTTTCGGGAGGATTTCGGCGGGGGACGGCTCGATCCGGAACGGTGGGTCGACCACTACCTGCCTCACTGGACCACTCCCGACCGGTCACGGGCACGCTGGTCCATCGGTGCGGACGGCCTGGAGCTGCGCGTCGAGTTCGATCAGCCCCCCTGGCGGGACGCGGACGGCCCGATGCGCGTGAGCAACCTGCAGACCGGCACCTTCGCCGGTCCGGTCGGCAGCGCGACGGGAACCCACCGGCATCGCCTGGACGGCCTGCGGGTGGTCACCGACCAGCCGGTGCGCCGCCTGTGGACGCCGACCGGTGGGCGGCTGGAGGTCGCGGCCCGGGCCAGCGCCGATCCGCTGTGCATGCTGGGCATCTGGTTGGTCGGGTTCGAGGCGTTCGGCCCGCAGGACTCCGGTGAGATCTGCCTGGCCGAGGTGTTCGGCGACCGGACGGGCCGCGACCGGTCCACCGTGCGCACCGGCATCAAGGCGCACCACGACCCGCGGCTGACCACCGACCTGCAGGACGTCGTGCTGCCGATCGACGCGACCGAACCGCACGTCTACGCCGCGGAGTGGGACGGCTCCGGGGTGCGGCTGTCGGTGGACGGGGTCGAGATCAAGTCCAGCCGGCAGGCTCTCACGTACGAGCTGCAGTTGATGATCGGGCTGTTCGAGTTTCCCGATGCGGGCCCGCGCGAGCCCGCGGACTACCCCAAGACCGCCGTCGTCAGATCGGTGGTGGCCATCGGCTGACCGCCGGTCCGCGCCCGCGGCGGCGGACGCCGGCGGGTCACAGGGCCAGATCGCGGATCGCCGCACCGACCTCGCCGCCGGCCGCGGTGGCGACGAACGCGGCCACGCACCGGTCGACGGTCAGCACGTTGCCGTAGACCAGCCCCCGGCACAGTTCGCCGGTCAGCGGTGCGCCGTGGGACAGGAAGACCATGCTCCGGAACGCGAGATCCCCGGTGTCCGGGTCGAACTGGAAGGCGCCGGTGAGCAGCCGCCAGTTGGTGCGCACCACCAGGTCGGCCACGGCCGCCCGGTGCGACGCGGGCACGGGTACCGGCAGCACGGATTCGAAGGCCACCTGCCCGAACGGATCGTACGGACGGGCCCGGCAGTCCCAGGCCAGATCGGTCCCCACGAAACGGGTCTCGATGCACGGCAGGCCGTCGTAGGTGCCGGGCCGGACCGGCCAGCCATCGGCCGACAGGAACGCGAGCATCTCGGCGAACATCAGTCCTCCGCCAGCTCGGCGGCGAGCATCGCGCGTAGCGCGCGGGCCTGGGAGAAGCCGGGTTCCACGGCCAGAGCGCGCCGGGCCCACTCGTCGGCGGCGCGCAGGTCGTGCAGGCCGCGCCGGGCGACCGCCATCGCGAACGCCGCCGGCGCGCTGTCCGGATGCTCCTTGGTGGACAGTTCCAGATACTCGACGGCCTGCGGGAACCGGTCCATCGCCGAGAACGCCAGCCCCAGGCACAACGCCAGGTCGACCGGCTCGCCGATCGGGAACCAGCACCGCCAGACCCGGTTCAGCACCTGGGCGACCTCGGCCCGGACCGGCTCGGCCGCGCCCGGCAGCTCCGCCAGCAGGCGGGGCAGCAGCTCGATGAACAGGCCGGGCTCGAACCGGGACAGCCGCAGGCCGGCCAGCATCGCCTCGAGCGTGGTGGCCGCGCCCAGCAGGGGCCGCAGGGTGAAGTAGTTGTCCGGACCCGTGTCCAGCAGCTGATCCTGTACGGCGGCGGCGAACCCGTCGGGGTTGCCCAGGCCGGCCGGCCCGGGGTGGGCGAAGACGCCGACCACCAGACTCCGGGCCGGCTGGGCCGGCAGCACCGCCCACCCGCCCCGGGCGCGGACGTACCGGGCGAGCAGGTCGAAGTTGACCATGAGGGAGAACCCGCTGCCGTGCGGCACCAGCGCCGGCTCCGGTTGCGAGCACAACTCGACCGGGGTGCGGTGCCCCTTGTCGGCGACCAGCATGCAGGTCGGGCCCGTCGTCAGACCGGTCACCAGCTCCAGGCACCGCAGGCCACCGGTCGGCACCAGGACCGTGGTGTCGTCCAGGGTGTCCCGGTAGTGGTGCAGGATGCCGGCGAGGTCCGCCGGCACGTCGGCACACGGCGCCGTCACCCAGGCCAGCTCGCCGATCCCGCCGGCGTCCGGCCGGAGCGGGTCGCCGGGATCGGTCACCCGGCCCTCCAGGAGCTGGCCGCCGCGGACCGCGTAACTGTCCTGGCGCAGGGTGTCGAAGACGTAGTTGGCGATCCCGACGACGGGCCCGGTCAGCTCCCCGGGGCCCAGGGTCCGGCCGGAGACGGCCAGCTCCAGCGGACCCGGCCGGTCCGCGTCCACCACCGCGAAGTCGAGCCGGCCCTCGTCGACGAACGGCCGGAACGCCGGATGGGCGGCCCAGCCGGCCACCCGCTGGGCCGAGAAGTCGGTCAGCACGTAGGTCGCGCGCAGGTCGGGGGCCAGGTCGCGCAGCGCCTGCAGCAGCAGGTAGGCGAACCGGCCGGAGCCGCCGCCGAACTCGATCAGCACCGGGTCCGGCGTGCCGCCGTCCGCCCCCGGAACCCGCCGCAGGAACTCCAGCGTCACCCGGGCGTAGGTGGCGGCGATGCGCGGGTTGCCGGTGATGCCGTGCGGCACCGTCGCGGTGCCCCACAGGGCGGCCGCGTCCCGTTCGTAGAACTGCCGTTGCCGGTCCCACAGGTCCGATTCGGACAGCCGGCGCGGCGGCCCGGCCGGCGCGGCCGTCCGGCCGCCGAACATCGACCGGATCGACTTTCCCTCCGGTGCGGCGTCCATCACGGTCATTCGCTCACCCATCCCCACTCGACCTCGCGCACGATCCCGTCCCCGCGGACGTCGGCCTGCGCCCCGGTGACCGTCACGGCGGCGAACCCGCCCGCCGGAACGGCCGCGCCGTCGCCGTTCTCGACCAGGTCCAGGGTCCAACCCGGACCTGCGCGGTCGTCGTCCGCGGCCCGCTCGACGATGTGCTCGGTGCTGTCGAGGATCTCGCTGTCCGGGCCGAACACGGTCGTCGAGACCGTCAGCGCGGCCGCGCGCACGGTCAGGTCGGTGTCGCCGGCATGCCGCAGCCGAACCGTCCACGGCGGTCCGTCGACGTCGAGAACGATCGCGGCGACCGGGCTTCCGGTCAGCCGCTCGGCCAGCTCCCGGACCCGCTCGACGAGCTCGACGGCGGCCGGGTCGACCTCGTCCGTGACGGTCAGGTCGACACCGTCGGCGATGATGCGCTCGGTGCCGGCGCCCGGCCGGCGCGGGCCGCCGGCGGGCGGGGCCGGCTCGGCCCGGGCGGCGGTCAGCGCTCGGACCAGCCCGTCGCGTTCGGCCCCGTCCAGGGGTCGCCCGAACCGGCCGACCGTCCCGCCGTCGGTCTGCCAGCCGGCCGCGACGAAGTCGTTGTCGATCTCGACCCCCGAGGACTGCCCGTGCGGTCCGGGGGTCGTGCACACGTAGCGGACGGTCATCGGCGCTCCGGAATCCACTTGTCGGCCTTGCCCGTCTGCAGCGCCCATTCCCGGGCCAGCAGGTCGACGTAGGGCTGCACGTGCCGCGGCTCGATCGGGTGTTGATGGGCCGGGGCGGCCTTGCCGCCACCACCCTTCGCCGGCGTCGTCTCCATGGTGCCCATCAGGCTCCGGTTGGAGTACAGGAACGGTGTCACGCAGAGCCGGAAGTTCTCGTGGAACCCGGTGACACCCTTGTCGTTGAAGGCCTTCTGGATGTCGGCGTAGACCGACGCGCCGGCGTTGGCGGTGGCGTACTCCTGGGCCACGAGGCGGGAGAAGCCGCCCTGCTTGGTGCCGAGCTTGGGGTTGATGACGCCGGCCAGGTTGGCCCCCCAGGCCGGGTCGTCGGTCGCGGCCGGTGCGGCGATCTTGTCGTCCAGAGGCAGCTTGCCCTTGATGTCGCCGGCCAGCTTGGTGGCGTCGGCGGCCGCTCCGGCGACGTCGCCGACGGCCGGTTCCTCGCCGGTGACCTTGAGATAGTGCTCCTCGGTGCGGTTGTACTCGTCGGCCAGGCCGATGAGGTGGCCGAACTCGTGCGGCGCCAGCGAGCGGTCCTTGTCGATCGTGTACCAGGTGCCCGAATCCGACCGGCTCAGCGCGCGTTTGGCCTTGGGCAGCTTCGGGTCGAACCGGAACACGTCGACGTCGTGACCCTTGCCCCGCTTGGCCTCGAAGTTCAGATCCATCGACTTGCGCTTGGGGTCACCGGTGTTGACCGCCTTGAACGTGCTCCAGATCTGCTTGATGTCGGAGAGCCACTGGTCGATCCGCCCGTCGACCCCGGACTGCTTCTTGTGGAAGGCGATGTTCGCGGTGATCGACAGGGCGGTCTTGGACAGCTTCCAGTCGTACGCCGCGGTCAGGCCGACCCCCTTGACCCCCTCGACCTCCTCGAGCCAGTCGAACTCCACGTGGCCTTGCGTCGCGGCGCCCGCCGTCTCCAGCTTCGCCCAGGTGGCCGGGTCGGCGATCCCGGTGGCCGGCACCGGCACCGACGTTTGGAACGCCTTGAGCCCGCCGTCGGTCTTGGGGCCGAAGATGCCGTCGACCTTGAGCTTGGCCCCGGCGGCCCCGCTGTTGTTGAGTCGCTCCTGCAGTTCCTTGACGGCGACGCCCTTCGCCCCGACCTGCAACTGGGCGTGCGTGCCGGCGGCCGGATTGGACGGCACCTGGGTGTTGCCGGGGCCGTTCACCACGGTGTCGTTGCCGCTGATCGACACCGATGGCGCCCGGGCCTTGAGCTGGGTGTGGGTGATGCCGTCGACGACGCCGTCCTCGCTCACCCCGGCGATGCCCTCGGCGATCAGCTTCTTCTGGAACGCCTTGGTCGCGGTCGTGGTGGCCGCGTCGAACCGGCCGGTGATGGCCAGCCGGGGCGCCGCGCCGACGTGGTTGAGCTGCTGCTGGATGATGCCGATGTCCGTGGTCGGCCCGTCGCCCTCCTTGACCCGCTGCACGGCCAGGGCCTGCACGTACTCGGCCACGACCCGGTTGCCGACCTGCCGCTGCAGCGCGGCGATCGGATGCTCGGGGGTGCGCGGGCCCGGCCCGGCGGTCGGACCGGGCAGGCGGGGGTGCGGGGCACGGTGCGCCCGGTCGGCCATCGGTCCACGGTAGGTCGGCGCGGTCCGGGTGGCGGCGGGTGGCGCCGAACCCTGCCCGAAAGGGAACCCAGGTCTGCACCGCGGTGTCGGCGGCCGGGCGTACCGTCGGCCGATGCTGATCCGGCCGTTCGAGCGGGGTGACACCGAGGCGGTGGTCGCGCTCTGGGAGCGCTGCGAGTTGACCCGGCCGTGGAACGACCCGCGCCGGGACATCGAGCGCAAGCTCACGGTGCAACCCGGCTTGTTCCTGGTCGGCCTCCGCGGTGCCGCCGTCGTCGCCAGCGTGATGGCCGGGTACGACGGCCATCGCGGGTGGGTGAACTACCTCGCCGTCGACCCGGGGTGCCGGCAGACGGGACTGGCCCGCCGCCTGATGGATGTGATCGAGCGGGAACTGACGGCGCTGGGCTGTCCCAAGATCTCGCTCCAGGTGCGCGCCGGGAACGACCTCGCCGTGGGCTTCTACGCCGTACTGGGGTACGAACCCGATCACACGGTCGTCCTGGGCAAGCGGTTGATCGCCGACGAACCGGCGACCGAGCGGCCGCCGATGACGGGGAGGAGGACCGTACAGCCGTGACCGACTGGGACGGGGCCGGATACGAGCGGATCAGCGGGCTGCAACGCCATCTCGCCCGGGAGGCGTTGGGCGCGATGGCGTTCCGGGGCACCGAACGGGTCCTGGACGTCGGCTGCGGCGACGGGTACGTCACGCGGTTGATCGCCGACCGGCTGCCCGCCGGCGCGGTCGTCGGGGTGGACGCCTCCCCGCGGATGATCGAGGTGGCCCGATCGCGACCCGACCCGCCCGGCCGGCCCGTCGAGTTCCTGGTGGCCGACGCGCGTGACCTGCCCTTCGGGCCCGAGTTCGACGTCGTCGTCTCGTTCAACGCCCTGCACTGGGTGAGTGACCAGGTGGCCGCGCTGCGGGCGATCGCCGGCACCCTGCGGCCGGGCGGTCGGGTGGCCGTCCAGCAGGTGTGTGCCGGGCCGCGGCCGAGCCTGGAGCGGATCGCGATGCAGGTGTGCGAGCGCCCGCGGTGGGCCGGGGCGTTCGCCGGGTTGGTCGTGCCGTTCCGCCACGTCGAGCCGGTCGAGTACCCGGCGCTGGCCGCGGCGGCCGGCCTGCAGGTCGTCGCGCAGCAGGTCGTCGACCTGCGGTGGGACTTCGGTTCGCGGGCGGCGTTCACCGACTGGTGCACCGTCGGGTTCGCCGACTGGACGGCCCGGCTGGCCGCCGACAAGGTACCGGCCTGGGTCGGCGAGGTGGTCGCGGGCTACGAGGCCGTGGCCGGCGACCCCGGGGTGTTCCGGTTCCTCCAGCTGCGTGCGGAGCTGGTACCGGACCGGTGACCATCCGGCGTCCGACACTCCGGCCGGGATATTGCCGGGCCGCCCGTCCGGCCGGACACTGCGAACGACGAACGCGCGAAGGGATGCACCATGATCGAACTGCCGCCCCGGGTCGACGTCCGCGAGGTGGGACCGCGGGACGGCCTGCAGATCGAGCGGCCGATCGACACGGCGGACAAGATCCGGCTGATCGACGCCCTCGTCGCCACCGGCGTGCGGCGGATCGAGGCCACCGCATTCGTCTCCCCGCGTGCCGTGCCGGCCATGGCCGACGCGGAGGCGGTCGCCGAGTACGTGCGGGCCGTCCCCGGGGTGGACTGGTCGGGTCTGGTCGCCTCGCCGAACGGCGCCCGCCGGGCGGTGGCCACCGGGTTGCGGACCGTCGAGTACGTGGTGTCGGCGTCGGACGGGCACAGCCGGGCCAACGCGCGCCGATCCACCCGGCAGGCGGTGGACGAGGTCGCCGAGGTCGCCCGGATCGTCCACGACGCGGGCGGGCGTCTCGAGGTGATCATCGCGGTCAGTTGGGACTGCCCGTTCGACGGCCCCACCGATCCGGCGCGCACGGCCGGCATCGCCGCCCGCGCGGTGGAGCTCGGCGCGGACCAGCTCTGCTTCGGCGACACCATCGGCACCACCACACCGGTGCGGGTCTGGCGGCTGTTCGACGCGGTGCGGGCCGCGCTCGGCGGGGCGCCGGGGGCCGACGCCGTCCCGCTGGGCGCGCACTTCCACAACACCCGCGGCACCGGAATCGCCAGCGCGTTCGCCGCCGTGCTGACCGGCATCACCCGGCTCGACGCGTCGGTCGGCGGGCTGGGCGGGTGCCCGTTCGCCCCCGGGGCCAGCGGGAACATCGCCACCGAGGAGTTGGTCTACGTCCTGGACGACGCCGGCATCGGCACCGGCGTCGATCTTGCCGCGGTGCTGGCGGCGTCCGCGTTGGCCACCGAGCTGGTCGGGCATCCGCTGGAGAGCAACCTGTTCCGGGCCGGCGGGCGCAACCGGCCGCGCGGCGCGCCGGCGGCCGCCGGCGACCCGCCTCGGCCGGCCGGATAGATGGCCGCCCTGCTGGCCCTCACGGCCACCGTGCTGCTGTTCGGCGCCGTGCTGGGTGGCCTCGGGTGGGTCGCCCGGCGCCAGCGCGGCCGCCGGATCTCGGGTGCGGTCGCCGGCCCGTTCGAGGAGCTGTGGCATCCGGCCGCCCACCGTGCGCGCATCGAGATCCGGGTCCAGGACGAGCGGGTCCAGCCGCCGGGCGAGCCGGGCGACCCGCCCGCCCGTCAGCCGGACGAGCCGCCCGGCTGACCGGACCCCGGTGATCCGGCCGGTGTGCTCGGGCCGGCCGGCCGACCCCGTACCCTCGGCGGGTCGGGAGGGTTGATGCTGCGCATTCCGGGGATGCCCGCGCTGGTCGCGATGTCCTTGCTGGGCTTCACGTCCTTCTTCCTGACGCTGTCCGCCCTGCCCCTCTACGCGGTGGGCCAGGGGGTCCCGGAGGCGCTGGCCGGCCTGGTCACGACGGTCATGCTGGTCGCCACGGTGGCCTGCCAGCTGCTCGTGCCGGCCGCGGTGCGACGTATCGGGCAGCCGGCGACGCTGGCCGTCGGGCTGCTCGCCCTCGGGGCGCCCACTCCCCTGCTGCTCCTGCGGGACGAGCTGTGGTGGCTGCTGCTGGTCTCGGCGGTCCGCGGTCTCGGCTTCGCCATCCTGACCGTGCTGACCCCGCTGGTGGCCACCCAGATCGCGCCCCCGGGCAGCCACGGGCGGGCGATCGGGCTGTACGGGCTGGCGGTCGCGGTGCCCAACGTCGCCGCCGTGCCGGCCGCGGTGGCGCTGACCGAGGCGGGCCACTTCGCCGTGGTCGCGGTGCTCGGCGCGGTCCCGGTGCTGGCGATCCCGCTCGTCCGGCGGTTCCCGCCGCCGCCCCCGCCGGCGGACCGTCGGGCCGCGCGACCCCGGCTGCCGGTGCTGTCCCTGGCCGGTGTGCTGGCCCTGCTGCTGGCGATGACCCTGGCCGGCGGCGGCATCTTCGCCATCGTGCCGGTCCAGCTCGCCGGTTCGGGCGCGGCGGTGACCTGGGCCCTGCTGCTGCTCGGCATCACCTCCGCGCTGGCCCGCTGGCGTGCCGGCAGCCTGGCCGACCGCACCGGCTCGGCCCGGCTCCTGCCGACCGTGGCGGCGATCGGCGTGGTCGGGCTGGCCCTGCTCGCCTGGGGCGCCGCCGGGGCCGGCGGCTGGTCGGGGGTGCTCGTGGCGGTCGGGGCCGCCGTGTTCGGCATCGCCTACGGCGGCGTGCAGAACCTGACCCTGCTGCTGAGTTTCGAGCTGTCCGGGCCCGACCGGCGAGCTCCGGCCAGCGCCGCCTGGAACGCCACCTACGACGCCGGAACGGCGGTCGGCGCCCTGCTGATCGGGGCGGTCGCCGCCGGTTCCAGCCTGACCCTGGCGATGGCCGGCTGCGCGGTGCTCGTCGTCGGCACCGCGGTCGCGGCCGTCGTCGCCGCCCGGGGCCACGGGAGCGTGCCATGAGCGCGCCCACGCCCGCCGGCACCCTGCGGGTCAGCCATCACGACGGGCTGGCGGGGTTCCGCGCCGCCCTGTCCAGGCTGCTGGCGGTCGCCGAGACGCTGGACGACACCGACCTGCTGGCGGCCGGACGGTGCCGGGGCTGGACGGTCGGCGACACGCTCGTGCACGTCCATCTGGGGCTGCAGGACATGCTGCTCGGCCTGGTGCACCCGACCGACCGCGCGCCGGACACCGACGCGGCCGGCTACTGGTCGGTCCCGGTGCCACGCAGCGATCCCGACGCCGATCCCGTCGCCGGCATCCGGTTCGTCCGCGCTCTCGGCGCCGCCTACCGCCGGCCGACCGGCGCGGTCGGCCATCTGCGGCCGACCGCCGATGGGGTGCTCCGGGCGGCCGGTGCGCTCGCGCCCGGGGCCGTGGCGTTCCAGGGGCGGGTGCTGGCGACGGGCGACTTCCTGGCCACCTGGGCGGTCGAGATTACGGTCCATCACCTGGATCTGGGTCGGGAGCTGGCCGTCGACCCGCCCGCCGCCGCCGGCCTGCGGCTGGCCCGCGCGACGATCCGGGCACGAGCGGCGCGGGACCTGCCGGCCGGTTGGTCCGATGTGGAGGTCGTCCTGGCCGGGACCGGACGCCGGCCCCTCACGGCGGCGCAGGCGGCCGAACTCGGCGACGGCGCCGCCGCGTTCCCGGTGCTGGGCTGAGCCGGCCGGGTAGGGCGGACGCGCCCGATCAGCGCCGCTCGAGCCGGTGCAGGTCGACCGCCGAGAGCGCACCGTCGGCGACGCGGGCGGTCAGGTAGGTGCAGAACGGCTGCCGCCGCCGGTCGGTCGGGGATCCCGGATTGAGCAGCCGCAACCCCCGCGGCGACACCGTGTCCCACGGGATGTGGCTGTGGCCGAAGACCAGGACGTCGGTGTCGGGGTAGGCGGCGTCGGCGCGGCGCTCCCGCCCGTCCCGCCCACCGGTCTCGTGGACGACCGCGAACCGCAGCCCGCCCAGGGTCGTCCGGGCGACCTCGGGCAGCCGGCGCCGCAGCTCCGGGCCGTCGTTGTTGCCCCGGACCGCCAGCAGCCGGCGCGAGCGCTCCTCGAACCGGTCGAGCAGCTCGGGGCTCACCCAGTCACCGGCGTGGACGACGACGTCGGCCGCGTCGATCGCCGACCACAGCGGGGCCGGCAGATCGCGGGCCCGGGCGGGCACGTGGGTGTCGGCGATCAGCACCAGGTCCAGCGCGCGGTCCGGCGGCCGGCCGCCTCCCTGCGCATCACCCATCGCGCCACTGTAGGGCGGGGTCCGGCGCACGGCCCGCAAGGCCCCGCAACGACGAAAGGATGGTGTCCGCGGGGGCGGAAACCATCCTTCGGGCGGGTCGGCCTCGGATCAGCGCAGCGAACCCAGTTGGCGCTGCGCAACGACCAGCAGCTCGTTCCGCATCGTCTGCGACGGGGCCTCGGCGATCGCCTTGTTGATCAGGCGACGGGACCGGCGATCGGCCAGCCGCTGCGACACCGACCGGTGACTCTTCATCATTGTTCAGCGCTCCTTCTTACGCGTCGTTGTCGTCCACTACGACCGGGAATGACACCATTAATGACGCCGTGACCCTCCGGAAAGATGCCCGAAACAGATGTGAACCCACTCACCCTCTTGACAGAGCCCGGTCATACCCGCTACCAGCCCTCACCCCGAGCGGGCGAGGACATGGAACCCGATCCACCACCCGGCGAGGAAGACGATCACCCGGCCGGCGCGGCGGCGGGTGGCGGCCCGGGCCAGCTCGGTCGGACCGGCCACCGCCGACGGGGCCCGTCGGGACAGCAGCACCAGGCCGGCCAGGGCCAGCCCGATGACCAGGTACCCGGCCAGGAAGACGGTGCGGGTCGTCATGCCGCTTCCCGGCCGACCTGCCGGACCAGCCAGACACCGGCGGCGAACCAGAGCAGGTACCCGGCGAACCGGAACCACCACTGGGTGCCGGCGAGCGGGCTGATGATCGAGCTGATGGTGGGGTAGTCCGCGCGCGGCGACCGGACCAGGGCGACCACCTCCCAAGCGGTGCCGGCGACGACCACCAGCAGCCAGGGAAGCACCCGGCGCCGGCCGATCGGGCGCCGCGCCGCGGGCACCGGGGACCGGAGGGCGGCCCACCCGCCCACCGCCAGTGGTGGCAGGGTCGCCAGCATGGCCGGCCAGGTCAACGGCGCCAGGAACGCGGCGAGTGCGGCGTACCCGACCGCGGCCGCCGTCGGGAGGACGGGCGGGAGCGCGGTGGGCCACGGCACCCGGCGAGCGTACGGGCGGCCGACCCGCCCGACCCGCCCGACGCGGCCGATCGGCCCGGGACCGCACGATTGCCGGCCGGTTCGCCCTACGAATCGTCGGTGCGCAATGCAACACTAGGACCGCATCGGACCGGGACGTCCCGTCGTCGGGATGACCCGGCCCTGTCGTGACGACCGGGCGAGGGGTGAGATGACGCGACCGAGTTGGGCGCCACCGGAGATCGATCTGGACCGGCCCAGCGCCGCCCGGGTCTACGACTACTACCTCGGCGGCTTCCACAACTTCCCGGCCGACCGGGCGATGGCCAAGGAGGCCATCGGCATGTGGCCCGAGCTGCCCGTCATGATGCAGGCCAACCGGGCGTTCCTGCGCCGCGCGATCCGGTACGCGGTCGATCGTGGCATCACCCAGTTCCTGGACATCGGTTCCGGGATCCCGACGGCGGGCAACACCCACGAGGTGGCCCAGCAGGCCGACTCCCGGTGCCGGGTGGTGTACGTCGACATCGACCCGATCGCCATCGCCCACAGCCGGGCCATCCTGGGCGACGACCCGGCCACCGTCGTGCTCCAGGGGGACCTGCGCCGGCCCGAGGCGATCCTGGCCGACGATGCCGTTCGCGGGCTGCTCGACCTGACCCGTCCGGTCGCGGTGTTGCTGGTCGCCCTGTTGCACTTCGTCCCGGACGGCGACGACCCGGCCGGGGTGATCGGGCGGCTGGCCGCGGCCCTGGCCCCCGGCAGCCTGCTGATCGTCTCCCACGCGAGCTCGGACGGGCAGCCCGAGCTGGCCGCGCGTCATCAGCAGCTCTACGCGCGCACCCCGACCCCGATGACGATGCGCACCCGGGACCGGATCGAAGCGCTGTTCCAGGGTTTCGTCCTCGAGGAGCCCGGTGTCGTGCCGATCCAGCAGTGGCGCCCCGAGCCGGCCTCGGCCGACACCCCCGAGATCGAGCGGATGGTCGGTTTCGCCGGGGTGGGTGTGAAGGTGACCGCATAGCCGGCCCCTCGCCCACGGGTGGCGACGAGGCGGTCGGCGCCTTCGCCGCCGACTGGGCGCGGACGATCGCGGGCACCAGCTACGTGCCGCTGGGTCTGCCCGAGATCACCGGCATGCTGACCGATCTCACCCGACAGCTGGTGGACTGCCTGACCGGGGAACCGTTCGATCCCGCGCCCGCCGGCCATGTCGGGGCGACGCTGGTCGATCGCCACTTCACCCATCCGACGAGCATTGCTCGAACGGTTGCGCTGCTGTCGCGGACCTGGGGTCGCACCGCCGACGCCGCTGTCCGCGACCGGGTCGGCGAGCTCCAGGGTGCGCTGGCCGCGGGCTTCGCGGAGCGGTTGCAGGAGCGCACGTTCCAGGAGCAGGACGCGATCCGGTCGGCGGCGACGATCGCCCAGGGCGAGGCCGAGCGGGCCGCCCGCGAGATCGAGGCCCGGTTCCGGGCCGTCTTCGCCGGGGCGGCGGTCGGCATCGGGGTCGGCGACGTGGACGGGGCCATCCTCGACGTCAATCCCGCGTTGCAGACGATGCTCGGCTACACCGTCGACGAGATGCGCCGGCGCAACGTCGGCGAGTTCATCCACCCGGCGGACACGGCCGAGGTCTGGCAGCTCTACCAGCAGCTGATCAGCGGCGAGATCAACAGCTTTCGCATCGCCAAGCGCTTCGTGCGCAGCGACGGGGACACCCTGTGGACCCAGCTGACGGTCTCGCTGATCCGGGACGCGCAGGGCCGGCCCGAGTACCAGATCGCCGTGATGGAGGACGTCAGCGACGTCCACCGGCTGCAGAGCACGCTGGAGTACCAGGCCCGGCACGACGCCCTCACCGGGCTGGCCAACCGCGCCCTGTTCCAGATGCGCCTGGAGAACGCCGTCTCCGCCGGGACCGTGCGCCGGCTGGGCCTGTGCCTGCTGGACCTGGACGGGTTCAAGGCGATCAACGACAGCGTCGGGCACGCGGTCGGCGACCGGGTGCTGATCGAGGTGGCGGCCCGGCTCGGCCGGGCGCTGGACGGCGAGCACGTCCTGGTGGCCCGGCTCGGCGGCGACGAGTTCGTGGTGCTGGTCGAGGACACCGAGAACGCGCAGGACATCGTCGCCGTCGCCGAGACCGCCCTGGCCGTGGTGTCGCGCCCGGTCATCGTGGCCGGCGGGGCGTACACCGTGACCGCGAGCGCCGGCCTGGTCGAGCGGGCGGCGGCCGGTTCCGACCCCGCCGAGCTGGTCCGGGCCGCGGACATCACGCTGTACTGGGCCAAGGCCGAGGGGCGGGACCGCTGGGCCCTGTTCGACCCCGAACGCAGCCTGCGCGACGTCGACCAGTACACCCTGGCCCAACTGCTGCCGGCCGCGCTGGAGGGGCACGAGTTCCGCCTGCACTACCAGCCGCTGATCTGCCTCACCGACGGGGCGCCCATCGGCTTCGAGGCCCTGCTGCGCTGGGAGCACCCCCGCCTCGGGCAGGTCCGTCCCGACCGGTTCATCGCCGCGGCCGAGGAGTCGGGCATCATCGTGCCGATCGGTCAATGGGTGCTGGAGGAGTCGTGCCGGCAGGCCCGGTGGCTCTGGCGGACGACCGGCGCCCGGCCGCGGGTCTCGGTCAACGTCGCCATGCGGCAACTGGCCGACGGCCGGCTGCTCGACCAAGTGCTGCGGGTGCTCGCGGAGGAGGAGCTGACCCCGGATCAGCTGCAGCTGGAGTTGACCGAACGGGCGGTCATCGGGTCGGACAACCAGCCGCTGGTCGAGCTGCAGGCGCTGGCCGCGTGCGGGGTCGGCATCGCCATCGACGACTTCGGCACCGGGTACTCGAACATGACCTACCTGCGCCGCCTGCCCATCACCAATCTCAAACTCGACCGGTCGTTCGTGACGGGCCTGCGGCCCGGCGATCCCGGCCACACCGACGCCAAGATCGTGCGGTCGATCCTGACCCTGGCCCACGACCTCGGGCTGTCGGTGACGGCCGAGGGGGTCGAGACCCGGGAGCAGGCCGAAGCGTTGCGGGAACTGGGCTGCGACCAGGCCCAGGGGATGTACTTCGGACCGCCCGGGCCCGTGGACGGGCTGATCGAGGTCTTCGGGGGCCGGGTCCGGGAACGGTGAGGCTTCCGGCCGGCGCGGAAACGGGCAAAAGTCGCACTGTCGGTGGCGATGAGTACCGTCCAGCTCGACGGTCAGTCCCTCGACCACCGCCCCAGACCGGAAGGATCCGCACATGGCGACCACCCTCAACCCGTACCTGAACTGGCGTTCCTCGGCCCGGGAGGCGATGGAGTTCTACCACTCGGTGTTCGGCGGCGAGCTGACCGCCAGCACGTTCAAGGAATTCGGGATGCCGGTCGGGCCGGGCGAGGAGGAGCTGGTCATGCACAGCCAGCTCGTCACCCCCGACCTGACCTTGATGGGCGCCGACACGCCGAGCCAGATGCCGCTGGCGGAGAACCCCAACGGCAGCGTCTCGCTCTCCGGTGGCCCCGAGGACGAGGCCCAGCTCCGCGCCTTCTGGGACGGGCTGTCCGCCGGCGGGACGGTCACCGTGCCGCTGGAGAAGGCGCCGTGGGGCGACTATTTCGGCATGCTGGTGGACAGGTTCGGGGTCAACTGGCTGGTCAACATCGCGGGCGGCGGGTCCTGACCGGACGCGGCCCGCTGCGCTCCCCCGGCGGCGGCCCGCTCGTCGGCCGAGCGTGCGAGGCCACCGTCGAGGGCAGGAAGGGCGTCCTGACGGCAATTCGGCGACGGCGGAGCCGGATCGTCCAGGAAGCCCTTAGGGTGCGCTGATGGCCCTGGACGATTTCCCCCGGTACCCGCTGCTGTTCGGCCCCAGCCCGGTGCACCGGCTCGACCGGCTGACCGATCACCTGGGCGGCCCGGCCATCTGGGCCAAGCGGGAGGACGTGAACTCCGGTCTGGCCTTCGGCGGCAACAAGACGCGCAAGCTGGAGTACCTGGTGCCCGACGCGCTGGCTCGGGGGGCCGACACCCTGGTGTCCATCGGCGGCGTCCAGTCCAACCACACGCGGCAGGTGGCCGCGGTGGCCGCCAAGCTCGGGATGAAAGCCGTTCTGGTCCAGGAGAAGTGGGTGGACTGGAACGACCCGGTCAACGATCGGGTCGGCAACATCCTGCTGTCCCGGATCATGGGTGCGGACGTGCGGCTGGATCCGAGCGGCTTCGGGATCGGGTTCAAGGACAGCTGGGAGCGCGCCCTGGACGACGTCCGCCGGGCCGGCGGGGTGCCCTACGCGATCCCGGCGGGTGCGTCCGACCACCGGCTGGGCGGGCTGGGCTTCGCCGGCTGGGCCCAGGAGGTGCAGCGGCAGGAGGCCGAGCTGGGCGTCTTCTTCGACACGATCGTCGTCTGCAGCGTGACCGGCTCGACCCAGGCCGGGATGATCGCCGGGTTCGCCGGTCAGGACCGGCCGCGCCGGGTCCTGGGCATCGACGGGTCCGCGAAGATCGACGCGACCCGGGAGCAGGTCGCCCGGATCGCCCGGGCGACCGCGGACCTGATCGGGCTGGGCCGCGACCTGCGGGACGACGAGATCGTCGTCCTGGACGGCTGGGCCGGTGATCTGTACGGGATCCCGGTGGCGTCGACCGTCGATGCGATCACCCTGACCGGACGGCTCGAGGGCATGATCATCGACCCGGTCTACGAGGGCAAGTCGATGGCCGGCCTCATCGATCTCGTCCGGCAGGGCGAGATCGGGCCCGAATCGACGGTGCTGTATGCCCATCTCGGGGGTCAGCCGGCGCTGAACGCCTACTCGGGCATCTTCGCGTGACCCCACCGGCCGGCCCCGAATCGACCGCCGGTCCGGCCGGTGATGCGCCCGTTCTCTGGCAGACCGTGCTCGACTGCGCCGACCCGCGCGGCCTGGCCGAGTTCTACCGGGTGCTGCTCGGGCTGCGGTACCGCGCCGGTGACGAATCGTCGGCCGGTCCGGACCCGGACTGGTTGGTGCTGTGCCGGGCCGACGGCGCCCGGGCGCTGGCCTTCCAGCAGGTCCCCGACTACGTCGCGCCGACCTGGCCGGGCGGTGACCGGCCCGCGATGCTGCATCTGGACACCGTCGTGCCGACCCGGGCCGAGCTGTTCCGGCACCGGGATCGGGCTCTGGCCCTGGGCGCCCGGGTGGTGCGCGACCGGTCGGACGACGCGCAGGAGCCGCTGTTCGTGCTGGCCGACCCGGCCGGTCACCCGTTCTGTGTGTTCGTCGCGGGCGGGCGCTGACCGGCACCCACCGGGTCGACCGGGGCGGCCATCCGGCGGCGGTGGGCCCGGGGGCTGTGCCCGTACTCGCGGGAGAAGGCCGTGCTGAGGGCGAATCCGGACGAGTAGCCGACCCGCGCGGCGATCGCGTCCAGGGTCAGGGTGGGATCGCCCAGCAGGTCGCGGGCCAGGGCCAGACGCCACCGTGCCAGGTAGCGCAGCGGCGGCTGCCCCACCGACCGGCGGAACCGGGCGGCCAGCCCGGCCCGGGAGACGGCCGCCAGCCGGGCGAGACCGGCCACCGTCCACGCGGTCTCCGGGCGGGTGTGCATCGCGTCGAGGGCGACCGTGACGGCCGGGTCGGTGACGCCGGCCAGCCAGGGCTCCCCGGCCGGCGGGTGGTCGGCGGCCCAGGCCCGGATCGCCTCGATCGTCACGACGTCGATCAGCCGGTCCAGCACGACGCTCTGCCCGAGCCCGTCGCGTTGCAGCTCCCGGTGCAGCAGATCCACCGGACCGGCGTCGATCCGGCCGGCCGGCACCACCGCCACGTCCGGCAGGACGTCGGTGACGAACCGGCCGACACTGCCCGCCTCGGCGTAGCTGGCCACCACGACCGCGTCGGGACCGTCGGGATCGTTGCCCCACCGCCGGAGCCCGCGGGCGAACGCGACGTGCAGCGGCCGGCCGTCCGGGGTGATGCACCGCTGGCCGGGTTCGATCCGGGCCAGCGGCGGGTGTCCGGTCGGATCGCCGACCCGGTACGGCCGCGGTCCCCGGATCAGGGCCACATCGCCCGGCCGCAGGTCGTGGTCGACCGGACCCGCCGCGACCCGGCAGCGTCCCCGGATGACGGCCATCAGCGTCAGCGCGGACCCGTCGGCGATGTCGACCGTCCACGGCGACCGCATGGTCATCAGCAGGCTGAACGCGCGCTCGGCCCGCGGGTGGGCGAACAGCTGCGACAGCGGGTCCATGTCCCGACTGTAGACGCTGGCGCATGGATGCTGGCGTCTACATCATTCATGATCGCGCAGGCTCGGTGTGCACTGGCACGATGACGGATTCCACGATGCTCCCGTCCGGCGCCGTCGGGGCGGCAGGGGATGCGGCGACCGTGGTCGCCGCCGTCTCGACCGGCCTGACCGCCGGGGTCTACCTGGCGTTCTCCGTCCTGGTGATGCCGGCCCTCCCGGCGGCCGGAGCTGCGGCGGTGGCGGTCATGCAGCGGGTCAACCGGCTCGCCGAACGGCCGGTGTTCGGGCTCGTCTTCGCGGCCGCCGCGATCGGGTCGGTCTGGATCCTGGTGGCCCCGTGGTTCACCGGCGGCGGGCGACCGGTATCGGTGACCGCGGGAGCGGCGCTGTCGTTCGCCGCCTTCGTGGTCACCGTGACGGTCAATGTGCCCCGCAACCGCCGGCTGGCCGCCCTGGACGCGTCCGTTCCGGCTGACCTGGCCGCCTGGCCCCGCCTCGCGCGGACCTGGTGCCGGGCGAACCACCTGCGGACCGGCTGCGCCACCGCGGGGCTGCTCGCCTTCCTGCTGTAATCCGGCCACGGGGGGCCGGACGACGCAGGGGCGTCCGCCGGCTCAGCGGTCGCCCGCGCTCGCCAGGACGCCGTTGGTCGAGGCGGGTGCCGTCTCCGAGGGGAGGGCGGGCTCGCCGGATCCCCCGGCTGCGGCCGCGTCGCTGCGATCCGCCGCCCGATCCGGCGCCGCCGCGGGCTCCTCCTCCGCGCGGTACTCGTCCTGCTCCTGCTGCCGCTCCTCGATCCGCTTCTTCACCCGGCCCAGGCCCGGGACGGAGCCGATGAGCTCGTTGAGTTCCTTGGAGACGTCCAGCAGGTCGCGCAGGTCCGGGGCGACGGTGGCCAGGGTGTCCAGCACCGGCAGGATGTCGCGGTCGAGCTTGCCGACGATCGACGGCAGCATGTCGATCAGCTGCACGATCGCGTCGACCTCCTGCTGACTGGTCGTCGTGGCCAGCCGGGACACCGTCGGCTCGAGCAGGTGCAGGATCGGTTCGTAGGCCAGCACGATCGGCTCCAGCCGGGCGCTCAGGGCGGCCGCGTCGTCGACCACCACCCCGGTCCGGTCGACCAGGGCGGCCGCGTTGCGACGGACGTCGTCGACCCCGGCCTGGATCTCGCCCACCCGGTCCAGCGTCACGGAGACCCGGACCTGGATCGCCTCGACCTCAGCGAGGATCCGCTGCACCCGGCCGATGATCGTCTCGACCTCGCCGACGATCGTGACCAGCCGTGGCACCAGGCCGACGGCCGTCTGCACCGCGTCGAATGTCTGCCCGGCCAGCCGGATGACGTCGCCAGGTCCGGGGATGCGCATGTCGACTCCGTCCGCCGTGCGCCGGCGCCTCGACGCGCCGGTGGTCGTCCCCGACTGTACGGACTGCGGTCGGGGCCGGGGGCGGGCACGGCCGGGGCCGGTCAGGTCCACCCGCGGCGATCACAGCGTGACCGTCCGGCCCACGACGGCCATCTCGGAGGTGTGCGAGCCGGCGATGCCGACCCCGGCCGGTCGCGGGGTGAAACCGGGCAGGCCGTCGAGCCCGTCCGAGCCGTCCTGCACGTGCAGTTCGGCCGGACCGGTGCCGCCCAGGCGCAGGGTGACGTCGATGCCGTCGGCCGGTGGGGCGTGGAACACGACCGACAGTCCGCCGGCCAGTTCGGTGGGCGGCACCTCCCGCCCCTCGACCGTGGCGCCGAGCACGGGAACGTCGGTCAGCCCGAGATGGACCAGCCGCACGGGCCGCTGCGGGGTGACCCGCACGGTGACCGTCCGGCCGACCGCGTCCGCGGACTCGTCGAGGACCGTGACCTCCGGCGCCGGCAGGCCGGCCGGCGGGGCCGGACCGGTCGTCACCGGACCGGGGATGAGGCCGAACGTGTCGGCCGAGGTGCCCGGAGCGGTCACGTACCGGCTCACCCACTGCCCCGGCCGGGCGTCCGTGCTCACCCAGCGGGCCTGCCCGGTGTCGGTGTCGAGCACGTAGGCCAGTTCGGCCGGATCGGGGTGGTCGTCGTCGACCCGATCGACCAGCAGCCCCAGCCCGGTGCCGGCCAGGACGGCCGCCGCGGCCAGGAGCGCCGGCGCCGCCGTCCACCACCGGTGCCGACCGGACCGCGGACCGGGGGGCCGCCGGCCGGCCGGTGTGGACGGGCGCGCGGATGAAATCGTCTCTTCCTGTCCCACGGGTCCCATTGCCGGTGAGTTGATCCGCGCCGGCGCTGTTGATCCGCGCCGGGACGGGTCGGGCAGCGGTGGGTACACCAGGTCCAGGACGGGCAGCAGGGCCAGGGCGAGCAGGGTCGCGAACAGCGCGGCCGCCGCCCCGGTCGCCAGGCCGAGGGCCGGGAAGAACAGGTAGACCGTCGGCGCCAGGATGACAACGGCCACGCCCCCGGACACCAGTCCGGTCGCCACCCGCGGGCCGAGACCGGGCCGGGCGAGCACGACCAGCACGCCCAGCGAACCGGCCAGCGCAGGCAGGGCGGCCAGGTACGACCCGCCGGGTACGAGCGCCGCCATCACCACGCCCAGCCCGGCCAGCACGCCCAGCGCGCCGACGATCAGCGGCCACGGGCCGATGCGCCGGCGCAGCAGCCCGAACCAGGCGAGCACGACCAGGGCCACCAGCGCGACCACCGCGGCCCGGAACCAGCCGGGCCACCAGGGGTCGAGCAGGTTCGCGTAGCGCGGCCGCAGCGCCACCAGCAGGGCCCAGAACCCTTGCGCGGCCACGGGCGCCACGATCACGGGCACGACGGCCAGCCCGAACCCGCCGAGCATGCGCGCCGGCCCGGCGATCCCGCGGCGCACGGCCACGGCCGCCGCCGCCAGGGACGCCAGGGCGGCGGCGACGGCCAGCGGCCAGACCAGCCACCCCGGGTAGCGCACCAACCGGCCCAGGGCCGGGAAGTAGGTGGCGTCGCCCGCGGCCGGCTCGGCCAGATCGGCGAGGTCGGCGGCGGCCAGGGCCCGGGTCAGGGCCAGCGCGTTCTCCCCCTCGTGCTGCAGGCTGGCCCGGTCCATCGACGCCGGCGTGTCCTGCGGCGAGTGATAGACGCCGCTCCCGTCGATGTACGCGGAGTTCAGGCCGGTGAACCGGCCCGCGTCCAGGAACGGGGTGAAGTCGGTGTTGTTGGGCAGGATGCGGTAGACCTCGACGGCCAGGCTGGTGGCCACCGGTCGCTCGACCGCCGACCCGTACACCGACACGAGATCGGCGTTGCCCGGGCTGGTCTCGAACATCACCGACGGCCCGGTCGAGCCCCGGGACTCGACGTTGAGCACCACGGCCCGGCCCGCGGCCAGCGGGTCGTTCGTCACGAACGACTCCGCCCCGCACAGGCACGCCTCCTCGGCGTCGGTGAACAGCAGGATCACGTCATTGGCCGGGGCCGGTCCGGCGGTCAGAGCGCGGGCGATCTCGAGCAGCGTCGACACGCCGGCCCCGTCGTCGTTGCCGCCGAACGAGACCTGGACCGAGTCGTAGTGCGCCATCAGGATCAGCGGGACGGTCGGCGCCGTGCCGGGGATCCGGACGACGACGTTGCGGGTGTCGGCCATCCCGAACACGCCGCCCAGCTCGCCGGTCGCCCCGATGCCCGTCCGGACCTGCGGGTCCAGGCCCAGCCCGGTCAGCGTGCCGACCAGGTAGTCCCGGACCTGGCCGGCCGCCGGTGATCCGGCCGGGTGCTCGCGCTGCCCGATGCGCTCGACGTGGACGAATGCCCGGTCGGCGCTGAAGTCGCCGGCCGGCGCGTCGGCCGGTCGCGGAGCCGCCGGCATGACCGCCAGCACCGACAGCACCCCGAGGACGGCCAGCGTCGCGAGCATCAGCAACCCGGCGACCAGGCGGGTGCGGGACGCGATCGGCATGCCGTCATCGTCACCCAGGTCGGCCGGCCCGGCCGGGCGGAGGTCGTCGGTCCGTCGCGGGACCGCCGCCGAAGCGGCCGTCACATGGTGATGAGCACCTTGCCCGCGGCCGCCCCGGTCCAGGTGGCGGCCAGCGCATCGGCGACCTCACCGAGCCCGAAGGTGCGATCGATCACCGGCCGGAGCCGGCCCTGCGCGACGAGCGCGAGCAGGTGCTCGACGTCGGCGGCCCAGGTGACGACGGTCAACGGCTTGAGCCGGGCGCTGACGAACGGCGAGACGAACAGCGCGCGCAACTGGCGGTCGAACCCGCCGAACAGGCCGCCCTTGCCCTCCCCGCCGACCAGCACGGCAACCCCCTTGGGCGTCACCAGGCGGCGCAGCCCGCGCAGATCGGTGTTGCCCGCGATGTCGACGACGGCGTCGTACCGGTTCCGGGTCCCCGCCAGGTACTCGTAGCCGACCACCTGATCCGCGCCCAGACTCCTGACCAGATCCACCTTCTGGGGCCGGCAGACGCCGGTGACCACGGCCCCGGCGGCGGTCGCGAGCTGGACGGCGTAGCTGCCGACCCCGCTGCCGGCGCCGGTGATCAGCACCCGTTGGCCGGTCGTGACTCGGGCCGCGTCGCGGACCGCGAGGAGCGCGGTGGCCCCCGAGGTGGGCACCGCGGCGGCCTGCTCGAACGAGACGCCGTCCGGGATCCGCACCCAATGCTTGCGCCGGGCCACGCACAGCTCGGCGTACGCGCCCCGGACGCCGCCGGCCACCGCGTCACCCGGCCGCAGATCGGTCACCTCCGCACCGACGGCCTCGACGACGCCCGCGGCGTCGATCCCCGGCACCGCCTGCCGGGGTCGCCGCCAGCCCATGACCGGCCGGATCAGCCAGGGGGTGCCGGTCATCAGGTGCCGCACGCCGGCGTCGACCGCCGCCGCCCGGACCCGAACCAGCACATCGCCGGGACCCACTGCGGGCGGGTCGATCTCGGCGACCTCGAGGCTCTCCGGGCCCCCGTACCGGTGCTGCACGATCGCTTTCATGGCTTCTCCTGAGGTGTGTCGTCCGGCCCGTTCTCGTCCGGCCGGTACTGGAAGACGGCGTCGAGCCCGACGCCGAACACGTGCGCGATGCGGAACGCCATCTCCAGCGAGGGCGAGTACCGCCCCTGCTCGATGGCGATCACGGTCTGCCGGGTGACGCCGATGCGGTCGGCGAGCTCGGCCTGGGTCATCTCGTGCTGCGCGAACCGAAGGGCGCGAATGGAATTCGTCACCCGCGTCGGCTTCACCACGGCTGGAAGCTCTCGCGGTAGGCGGCCAGCCGGGCGGCCGAGCCCAGCACGGCGGACAGCACGAACGCCAGGTAGACGGCGTTGGCGATCCAGAAGTACGGCCACTGCAGCATGGCCATGATCAGCGCCGCGATCGCCCCGATCACCACGAACGCCTGGCCGACATGGTCGCCGAAGCGGTCGATCTCGCGGTCCCGCTCGTCGGTGCGCAGGGCCGCCCGGCCCTCCCGCCGGGTGCTGATCGCGAACCCGACCTCGGCCAGCACCGTCGCCAGGACGCTGCCGCCGATGGTCCAGAGCATCGCCGCGATGTACGGCGTGTCCGCCACCGGGTCCTGCAGGCGGGTGACGACGAGCACGACGTAGACCACGTACGCCAGGGCGCTGGCGATCATCATGGCCCACGCCCGCTTCTGGGCGATGGGCATCCGGACTCCCGATGTACAGAATGTTTGACACCACGAATGTAAAGCGAAGCCGACGTCGTGTCAAGAATCTTTGACCTCGTCGCCCGGACCGGGCGGCGCGCTGATCCAAGACCCGGAATCACGTCCGGATTGTCGCTTTCAGTGGGCCTTGGATCAGCGCAGGGTCCGGCCGCAGGGTCCCCACCGCGGCCCCGGTCGCAGGGGGTCCGGCCCCAGCCTCGGGTGCGCTCGGCCGGGCTCAGTCGGTGTCGTCGAACCAGATCATCGGGGGGCGGTCGGGCCGCTCGGCCGGGACGGTGGCCCGCCGGTCCGGACGGTCGGCGCCGGTGGTCCCCGGCGGCAGGCGGTGCCGCTGGAAGAACGAGGCCATCACCTCGGCCGCGGGCGGCCCCGCCGGATCGGCGAACGCCGCCTTGCGCGTCCCGCCCGACCAGGCGTGCCGCAGCCCGTCGATGCGCCAGTACTCGAGCACCCGGCGGCCGCGGGCGGTGTACCAGCGGGTCCGGATGCACCGCCGCCCGTCGACCACCAGCGCCCGGGTGGTCGCCAGCGGGCGGACCCGGTCCAGCCCGGTCAGCGGGGCGGCCTCCCGGGAGGCCAGCCACTGGTCGACGATGCGATCGCCGTTCGGGGCCCGGACCACCGAATCGTTGGTTCCCTGGATCACCACGACCGGTGCCATCTCGCCGCCGATCAGCTCGTGGTCGGGCATCGAGCCGTGGGCGGCCATCGCCCCGAGGGCGCTGAAACCCTGCGTGGCGCTGCGGTAGGCGGTGGCCGAGTGCACCCCGGCGGCGGCGATCACGTCCGGGTAGGTGGTCGCCAGGATCAGCGACATGGCGCCGCCCGCCGACAGGCCGGCCGCCCAGACCCGCCGGGGGTCCGCGTGCCACAGCGTGGTCTCCGCGAGCACCTCGCCGACCAGATCGGCCAGCAGGGCCGGTTCACCCCTGCCCCGTCCCTGGTGTTCGGACTCGTACCAGCGCCAGCACCGCTGGAACTGGTGGTGCTGCTCCTGCCGCGGGGCCACGATCAGGAATCGCTCGACGTCGGCGACGTCGACAAATCCGGACTCCACGGCGAAGTCGATCGGGCGTTGCCGACACCCGTGCAGCAGCAACAGCACCGGAACGCGCCGCCCGGGCCGCACGCCCGAGGGCAGGTAGACGTCGTACTCCCGGCTGCCGTGCCGGCCGTGGAAGTGCCGGTGGATCCACCGACCCGGGGTGACCGGAACGCTCGCACCGGGCGGCCCCGCCCCCGGCCGGGCGGACGCCCGCGGACGGAACGGCGAGCGGAGAGGCGGACGGAGCGGCGACCGGGCGGTCGTCGACGGCGGGACCGGCCGGGCCGCCGCCCGTCCGGCCGTCCCGGAGCCGGACGCCGACCCGGGGCC
>NZ_JBMDXT010000486.1:0-5926 GCF_048594475.1 Nakamurella sp.
GCCGCGCCGCGCGGTTGGGCGCGGGGGGGGGGGCCCCAGGGGGCCCATGGGGGGCCCACGGGGGGCCCCCCCCCGCGCCGACGGCGTCCTCGACGCCGGCTGCCCGCGCCCGGTCCCGCGATCGGGGCCGCTCAGGGTCCCGGGGCCGGTGGGCGTGGCCGCCCGCGCAGGCCGGCCCGGAAGGCGGTGACCAGCGCCTGCCCGGCCGGCCAGCGGCCGAGCCGGCTGGCCGAATTGAGGTGGCCGGCGCGGCCCATGCTCACCACCGGCACCCCCCAGCCGGCGGCCAGGTCGGCGGTGGCCGCCGGGGTCGCGTAGGGGTCGTCGTCGCTGGCGACGACCAGGCCCGGGTAGGGCAGGGGTGCGGCCGGCAGCGTGGCGAAACCGGCTGCGGCCGCGGGAAAGGCGGGGCCGGCCGGGTCCGGCGGGGCGACCAGCACCGCGCCCAGCACGCCCGGATCGGACCAGCCCGGGCGGGCCGACCAGTGCGCGACCGCATGGCAGCCGAGGCTGTGCGCGATCAGCAGTGAGGGTCCGTCCGCCGGGACGCAACGGTCCAGGGCGGCGCTCCAGTCGGCCGGATCCGGCTCGCTCCACGACGAGGGCTCGATGCGGACCGCGGCCGGACCGAGCTCGCGCTCCCAGGCCGACTGCCAGTGGTCCTCGTCGGAGCCGTCGATACCGGGCACGATCACGAACCGCATGGCGCCATCCTCGCAGTGCCGGCGCGGTGAGCCGCCGGAAGGGCCGGCCGGCTCTCCGGCCGGCGCGGGATCCGCGGCCGGCCGCGGCGTGGCGCGGGCCTCTCGCCGGGTTCGGGGGCCGATCACAGCGGATTCTGGGGAACCGGCCACGCGTTGCCGATGAACCGCCAAGCGATTACGCAGGTGCACGGGGTGCTCTGGGATCCGACAGTTGTGAGCCCAGGAGGACCCCGTGTACCAGCCCGCCCCCGCGCCGCCCGCCCCGCCCGTTCCGCCGCGCCACCGGACCCCGCTCATGGTCGCCGGTGCGCTCGGGATCGCCGCCGTGGTCGGCATCGCCGCGGCCCTGGGCGGCACCACCCAGGTGGCCGGCACCCCGACCGCCGTCGAGGGCATCGCCGCCGCCGCCACGCTGCCCGATCCCTACGGCAGCGGTTCCGGCGGCTCGTCCGGGTCCGGCGGTCAGAGCCTGGACATCCCCGGTTTCAGCATCCCCGGTTTCAGCATTCCCGGCTTCGGCGACGGTTCCACCGGCACCGGGGACTCGGGTGGTTCCGGCGGCACCGGCGGCACCGGCGGCACCGGCGGCGGCTACGGCTACGGTGACGGCGGCGGCACGACCGGCGACGGCAGCAGCGAGGTGCCTGTCACCACGGCCCAGCAGGTGGGGCTGGTCTACATCGACACGCAGCTGGCCTACCAGGACGCCGCCGCGGCCGGCACCGGCCTCGTGCTCACCTCCGACGGCACGATCCTGACCAACAACCACGTGATCGCCGGGTCGACCTCGATCCTGGTCACGGTGGTCAGCAGCGGCAAGACCTACCGCGCCACGGTGGTCGGCGCCGACGTCAAGGACGACATCGCCGTCCTGCAGTTGACCGACGCCTCCGGCCTGACCACGGCGAACGTCGGCACCTCGCAGAACGTGGCCGTCGGTGACGCCGTCACCGGCGTGGGCAACGCCGGGGGCGACGGAGGGACCCCGTCCGCGGCCGCCGGGGTGGTGTCGGCCCTGAACCGGACGATCACCACCCAGGCCGAGGGGGCCGCCGCCGGTGAGACCCTGACCGGGCTGATCGAGACCACCGCGGACATCCAGTCGGGTGACTCCGGGGGCCCGCTGTTCAACGCCGACGACCAGGTGATCGGCATCGACACCGCCGCCTCGGAGGTGTCCGGGCAGAGCGTGAACGGTTACGCCATCCCGATCGACACCGCGCTGGGCATCGCCAGGCAGATCGTCGCCGGCGACACCAGCGGCGGGGCCACGCTGGGCTACCCGGCCTTCCTCGGCGTGCAGGTCCAGTCCGCGACCACCGCCACCGGCACCGGCCGCGACCGGTCGGGCGCGGGCACGTCGGCCAGCGGGACGTCGGGAGCCGTCATCGCCGGTGTGGTGGACGGGTCTCCGGCCGCCGGGGCCGGGCTGGTGGCGGGCGACACCGTCGTCGGGATCGACGCCACGGCGGTCACCTCCGCCGACGGGCTCAGCGCCGCCCTGGCCGGTCACCGGCCGGGTGATTCGGTCACGGTCACCTGGGTGGACGCCTCGGGTGCGCGGCAGTCGGCCGACGTCGTCCTGATCCAGGGCCCGGCCGCCTGAACCCGCGGTGAGCACCGGGACGCCGGCGGCGGTCAGCCGCCGGCGTCCGCCGTCTCCGGGGCCGGGAGCGTCCGCCCCGGCGACCACGGCCACCGTCGGCCGGGGTCGGGGGATCGCGGTCCACCGTTCCACGGCGCGGGTGCGCCGCCGGTTCCGCTCAGCCCGCCGGGACCGGGGCGTCCGCCAGACCGATCAGGCTGCGTGCGAAGGACGTCCCCGGCGGGGCGACGACCAGGCAGCTGACGAACGAGTCGACCACCGGGTCGGTTGCCGGTTCGGGGCCGGTGGCGACCCGGATGTCGATCGCACCACCCCGGGTCGGATCGGCCGTGCGCAGCGCCCGTCCGGCAAACGCGACGCACGCGAGCCGCAGATCGTCGCGGGTGACCGGCCGGGGTCCCAGGCGGGCCGTGCCGATCAGCTCGGCGGCGTGCGGCCGATCGCAGGCCACGGCCTCGGCGGTGGACAGGTCGGGGGCCGAGAAGCAGGCGCCGAACGGCGGCGGCAGCGTGCCGGCGGTGAGTACGTCCCGAAGCCGGCCGTCGTACGGGGAGCCGTCGTCCGCGCCGATCAGGCAGGCCGACCAGTGCTGGCCGCGCGCCCGTTGGGCCCGATCAGGCCCGACCCGGGTGTAACGGAACTCGGGCTGGGCGGCCCAGACGACCGACGTGCCGCCGCCGACGTCGACCACCGGGGCGATCGACCCGGTGTAGGCGATGGCGTCGATCGGGCACTGGGCCAGCTGGCTCAGGTAGTCGGTGGCCGAGATCCGGGCCGGTGGGGATGCGGTGGTCTCGACCGAGACGACCTCGCCGACGATCGGACCGCCGCCCGGGTCGGGACAGGGGCCGGTGCTTGCGGTCGGGTAGTCCATGACGTCGTCGACCTGCGGGGCGGGACGGTCGAACCGGGGCCAGGGGTCGGCCATCCAGGTCACGCAGTCGCCGGCCGACGGCGGTCCGGCCACCACCCCGGCCACCGGCTCGCCGGCGATCCGGCGACCGGGCACGTTCGGGACGACGATCGTCGCCGTCAGCACCACGGCCGCGATGAGCGCACCCCACCAGCGTCGGGTCACGCCCCCGACGGTAGGCCCGCCGGCGGGGCGAGGCTCGGGATGCCGGAGTCGCCGGGACCGCCGACCGGCCCGGGAACGCCGCCGTGGTCCGGGCCGTGGTGGCCGGGACCGCCGACGAGTGCCCCGGCCCCGCCGGGGACGGCCGGCAGCCGGAGCTCGAACCGCGCGCCGGGACGGCCGTCCGGCCGGGCCAGGCAGACCACGTCGCCGCCGGCCCGCCGGGCCACCGCCCGGGCGATCGGCAGGCCGAGGCCGGAACCATCACCCGCCCGCTCGGAGGAGAGCCGGACGAAGCGCTCGAAGATCCGGTCCCGCTGGTCGGGCGGCACCCCGGGACCCCCGTCCTCGACCGCGACCACCACGTCGACCGGGTCCGTCTCCACCTCCGGCTCCACCTCGCCGGTGCCGCCGTCCCCCGCCGCGGGTCGGCTCGTGACGGTCACCGCCACCGGCCCGCCCGGCGAGCCGGCCCGGGCCGCGTTCTCGAGCAAGTTGGCCACGGCCCGGCCCAGCTCGTCGGGGTCGATGCGGACGGTGACGCCAGCGGCGTCCGCGGCCAGCTCGAACCGCTGGTCGGGCCGCCGCAGGGCGACGCCGGCCACCTGATCGCGGACGAGGTCGACCGGATCGACGGGCCGGACGCGGCCGGCCGGGGCGGCGCCGGGCCCGGCGTTGTCCATGCGGGCCATCACGATCAGGTCGTCGACCAGCCGGGCCGCGTGCCGCGACTGCCGGACGATCGCCACCAGCCGCTGCTCGCGGTCGGCGCGGTCCAACCCGTCGAAGTCGGCCCGGAGCAACGCGTCGGCGCCCGCGACGATCCCGGCCAGCGGCGTGCGCAGGTCGTGCGACGCGTCGGCCAGGAACTGGCGCATCCGTTCCTGGGCCTGCTGCGCGGAGGTCTCGGCCGCCTCGAGCGCGTCGAGCATCTCGTCGAACGCGACCGCGGTGCGGCCCAGATCGGTGTCCGGTTTCGTCGGCCGCAACCGCCGGCCGCGGGCGCCGGCGCCGATCCGCCGGGCCAGCGCCGCCATCCGGTCCAGCGGGCGCAGGGCGACGCCGACCAGCCGGACCAGCACCAGCCCGGTGACCGCCAGCGCGGCGATGCCGGCGACGATCTCGATGGTCCGCAGGGTCGACAGGGTGCGCTCGATGTCCCCCTCCTCGGCCTGCAGCTGCAGCACTCCCCCGGGCAGGGTGACCTGCGCGGTGAGCGTGCCGGCGGCCTCGCTGAACGCCACGTCGGGCTCGACGGCGGGCTGGGGGAGCGGCGGTGTGGCGGCCGGCGGGTTGCCCGGGGCCGGGACCGGCCGGGCCTGGGCCGGAGGGGCGGCGTCCGGGCGGCCGATGTACTCGGCGCCGTCGGCGGTGAAGCTGCTGAAGATCCCCCCGCCGGACATCTGGTCGGCCAGGGTCTGGCCGGTGACGCCCTGCTGCTGCAGGACGACCGCGTAGCCGGCCCGATCCTGCAAGCGCGCCCGCAGATCCTCCCGCAGGGAGTTGCCCAGGACGGTGGTGACCACCACGGCCAGCGAGGTCAGCACGACGGCCAGCAGGACGAGCACGGCCACCACGACCCGGGCCCGGAGCGACCCGGTCCGCACCGGGCCGTCGCCGGCTCCGGGGTGCGCGCCGCCGGCGGTCCGGGAGCGATCGCGCTCGACCACCGCCGGGCGGCCGGCCGCGCCCGCCGGACCGGTCACGGTGACCCGGCGTCGACCGGCGCCGCCAGCCGGTACCCGACGCCCCGGACCGTGTGGATCAGCCGCGGCCCGTGCCGGTCCAGCTTGCGCCGGAGCCCGGAGACGAAGGCCTCGACCAGATTCGGGTCGTAGGCCTCGTACCCCCAGACCTGGGTCAGGATCTGTGTCTTGGACAGCACCCGGCCGCGGTGGCGGGCCAGGTACACCAGCAGCCGGCGTTCGGTCGCGGTCAGCTCGATCGGCCGGCCGGCCCGCTGCACGACGCCGCCGTCCTCGTCGACGATCAGGTCCCCGATCTCGATCAGCTGCGCCGAGAGCCGGCCCGAGCGGCGCAGCACCGCGGTCACCCGTGCGAGCAGTTCGGCGACCGCGAACGGCTTGACCAGGTAATCGTCGGCGCCCGCGTCGAAGCCGGCCAGCCGGTCGTCGACCCCGTCGAGGGCGGTCACGAAGATCACCGGGACATCGGCCCCGCCGCGCAGGATCCGGGCCAGCTCCAGGCCGGACCGGTGCGGCAGCATGACGTCCAGGATGGCCAGGTCGGGGCGGAAACTGTCCATCAGCGGCACCGCGGTCGCGCCGTCGGCGCTGACCTCGACCAGGTGGCCCGCGTCGCGCAGCGAGTCGGCGATTACGGCCCGCAGCAGGTCGTCGTCCTCGACGACGAGGATTCGCACGCCCCCGGCACTCACCGGATCGAGTATGCCGGGGCCGGCTGAGGATCCGCTGAAGACCGCAGGGCTCCGGCGCCGGATTCAGCTCGCCTTCAGCATCGCCGGTGACGGTGGATGAAGCCGGCCCGGACGAACCCGGACCGGCTTCATCAGCTCCACCA
>NZ_JBMDXT010000487.1:0-10821 GCF_048594475.1 Nakamurella sp.
CCGGCGGCCACGATCTCCCGGGTCGCGGCGACGCCGTCGCCACCCGGCATCCGCAGGTCCATCAGCACCAGGTCCGGCCGGAGCGCCCGCGCCGCCGCGACCCCGTCCGGGCCGCTGGCGGCCTGGCCGACGACCTCGACGTCGGGGTAGGCCGCCAGCATGCCGCGGATTCCCTCGCGCACCAGCGGGTGGTCGTCGACCAGCAGCAGCCGGATCATGCCGCCGGTCCGAGCGGGATGAGGGCCGTCACCGACGTGCCGGAACCCGGGACCGAGCGCACGTCCAGATCGCCCCCGGCCTCGGCGACCCGGGACCGCATCCCGGCCAGGCCGAAGCCGGCGACCGTCCTGCCCGGGATGAAACCGGCGCCGTCGTCCCGCACACCGATCTCGACCGAATCGCCCGCGTAGGACAGCTGCACCTCGACGGACCGGGCGTTGGCGTGCTTGCGCACATTGGCCAGGCTCTCCTGCACCACCCGCAGCGCCACCACTTCGGCCGCGGGCCCGGCCGCCCGCACCTGACCCTCGATCACCACGCGGGCCGGCAGGTCCGTCTCCTCGCGGAAGTGCGCGACGATCCGGTCGACCGCCTCGGGCAGGCTGGCCCCGTCGAGCCGAGCCGGGGTCAGGGCGCGGATGATCCGCCGGGACTCGGCCAGATTCTCGGCGGCCGTGCGGGTGATCATCTCCAGGTGCCGCCCGGCGGCCGCCGGGTCGCTGTCCAGCTCGGTGCGGGCCGCGTGGCCCAGGGTCAGGATCGAGGTGAATCCCTGCGCGAGGGTGTCGTGCATGTCGCGGGCGATCCGGGTGCGTTCCTGTTCGGCGCCGCGAGCGGCGGACAGTGCGCTGACCTGGGCCTCGCGCTCGCGCAGCTGGTCGATCAGCCGCAGCCGCTCGGCGCTGCGATCCGCGATGGTCACCACCCGGCTCCCGAAGAACAGGGAGAAGGTGACCACGAACAACGAAAGGCCGACCTGCTGCACGGCGTCGCGGACCGTGGTCGGTTCGAGCACCAGGGTGGTGCCGGCCCAGAGGGCGTTCAGCACGACGATGACCGCGGCGGCCCGGCCGAAGGTGAAGAGCAGGAACAGTTCCGGGGTGAGCGCGAACAGCGACATGGCGCTCCACGGGTTGAGCACGACGGCGACCCCGAAGGCCGCCGTCGCCACCACCGCAAAGATCCAGGCCCGCCGGCTGTCGCCGCGCAGGGGGGCCCTGCCGGGCCGGGCGCCGAGCAGGTAGCCGAGCTGGGTCCCGACGACGAGGGCGATGGCTGCGGCGGTGCGCGGCCATTGGCCCTGGGCGTTGGCCAGCATGATGGCGACGGTGCCCGCGGTCGCCAGCGTGTAGAACACCAGCCAGCCGTGGACGTCGTCGCCCAGCTCGGTGCCGCTGTCCTGCGCCATGGGATCGACCGTAACCGGGGTCAGGCCGCGAGCGTCCGGGCGGGCGGGTCCTCGTCGGCGAAGGTCGCCGACACCTGACCCCTCGGGTACGCCAGCCCGACCAGCCCGACCACGGCCATCGCGATCGCACAGCCCACGAACGCCCAGGACACCGCGTCCGCATAGCCCTGCCGGACCGCCGTCACGAACTGCTCCTGGATCGCCGATGGCAGCTGCGAGAGCCCGGAATGAGTGCCGCCGGCGGTCCCGCTGATCTGCGCGACCACCGACTCGGCGGTCCCGGCCGGGGCGCCGAGCGCGGTGAAGGCGTCCGCCAACCGGGTGGTCAGCGCCGTGGTCACCACCGTGGTGAAGATGGCCAGGCCCAGCGCGCCGCCGAAGTTGCGCATGGTCTGCGAGATGGCCGTCACCTCACCGTAGGAGGCGCCGATGGCCCGGTTGACCGCATCGGTGGACGCGGCACTGAGCATGAAGCCGATCCCGGCGCCGGCCATCACGATCGGCCAGGTCTGCGGGTTGACGAAGGTGCCGGCGTCCGCCGGGATCCGGGTCACCTCGACGGCCAACCAGGCGAAGCCGGCGGTGCCGATCAGGCCACCGAGCACCAGGACGCTGCGGGCCCCGACCCGGTCGAAGCGGCGGGAACCGACCTGGGCGGCGAGGACGAAGCCGATGAAGAACTTGAGGAACAGAAGGCCGGTGTCCAGCGCGCTGAGGTCCAGCGAGACCTGCCCGTACACGCTGAGGAAGAAGAAGGTCGACACGAAGGCGATCGAGGCGAAGAGGCAGGCGAGCACCGAGAGCGAGAACCCGCGCGAGGCGAAGACGCCCAGCGTCACCAGCGGCTGGGCCGAGCGCCGCTCGATCAGCACGAACACCGCGACCAGGCCGGCACCGACCACGATGCCGCCGAGCACCCACGGGCTGGTCCAGCCCCAGGCGCCGGCCTGCTGGAGGCCGAACACGATCAGGCCGAGGCCACCGGCGATCACCGCGGCGCCGGCGAGGTCGATCGACTCACGACGGCGGGCGTTCGGCGTCGCGGCCACCGCGACGATCGCGAACGACACGACGGCCAGCGGGAGGTTGATCCAGAAGATGCTGCGCCAGGTCCAGTGCGCCAGCAGGCCGCCGGCGATCGGGCCGATGGCCGTCATCGCGCCGGTGATGCCGAAGAACGTCGCCATCGCCCGGGCCCGGCCTTCGCGCGAGAAGCCCTGCACGACCAGGCCGATCGCGGCCGGGAACATGATGGCCCCGGCGACGCCCTGCAGGGCGCGGGATCCGATCAGCCAGGCCCCGGCCAGGTCGCCGGTCGGGGCCAGGCTGCACAGCAGCGAGGTCAGGCCGAACCCGGCGATGCCGATCAGGGCCATCCGCTTGTGCCCGAACACGTCCGCGAGCCGGCCGCCGAGCAGGAAGAACGCGGCAGTGGCGATGAGGTAGACGTTCACCGCCCACTGCATCGCATCGTGGCTGAGGCCGAGGTCGGACTCGATCGTCGGGCCGGACAGCGCGACGATCGTCTGGTCGATCGTCGTCATCGAGACCGCGACGATCAGCCCGGCCAGGGCGAGCCGGCCGGGGGCCCGGGTGGTGGCGGACATGGGTGCTCCTGGTGAAGGGTGGGGGTCGGGTGGTCACCGGTCCGGGACCGCTCGTCCCGAACGGCTCCCACTGTCCGTCCGGACCCCGCCCCGGCGGGACGACCGTCCGGTCCGACCCGATGTCCTCCGATCGGACGACACGGCCGCCCGGCTCGGCACCGCCGGTGGTGGGCCGGCCGGTGGCCGCGGGACGGTCGGCCGCCCCGGCGCCCCGGGCGGCGGCGCCAACCGCACCCGGACGGCCAGGCCGGCCGCGCCGACGACGGCCATCGCGCCCAGGGCCGTCGCCGCGCCGATGGGTTCACCCAGCAGGAGCGCGGCCCACCCGATGCTCAGGACGGGCTGCACGAGCTGGACCTGGCTGACCCGGGCCATCGGGCCGACGGCCAGCCCGCGGTACCACGCGAAGAACCCCAGGAACATGCTGACGACGGCCAGGTATCCGAACGCCGCCCACTGCGCCGGCGTCCCGGCCGGTGGCTGCCGGACGATCGACAGCGTCATCAGCCCGGCCATCAGCGGGGCGGCCAGCACCAGCGCCCAGGAGACGGTCGGCCATGACCCGAGTTCCCGCGCCAGCAGGCCGCCCTCGGCGTACCCGACCGCGGCGGCGAGCACCGCTGCGAACAGCAGCAGGTCGGCCGGATGCAGCCGGGCGGGCCCGTCGTTCGACAGGCCGGCGAAGGCGATGGCGGCGACGGCACCGAGGCCGGCGAAGACCCAGAACCGAGCGGCGGGGCGTTCCTGGCCGCGCAGGACCGCCATGACCGCGGTCGCCGCCGGCAGCAGTCCGATCACCACCGCGCCGTGCGCGGCCGGGACCATGGTCAGCGCGAACGACGTCAGGAGCGGGAACCCGGCGACGACGCCGCCGGCCACCACGGCCAGCCGGGCCCACTGCCGGCCGGTCGGGGGTCGCTGCCGGGTGACGGCCAGGGCGACGCCGGCCAGCACGGCGGCGACGACCGCCCGCCCCGCTCCGATGAACAACGGCGACATCCCGCCGACCGCGATCCGGGTGAAGGGCACGGTGAAGGAGAAGGCCACCACGCCCACCAGACCCCAGACGACCCCGACCCGGCCCGGTAACACGACGGTCGGTGACCCGATAGCGCTATCATGCCTTGTCATGGATGACGATAGCAGTTCCCGTATCGTGCGGGAATTGCGGCGATGGATCGAGACCGCCCCGGCCGGTGCCCGGCTGCCGTCCAACCGGGCGCTGATGGCCCGGCACGGAGCCGGTCCGGTGACCGTGCAGAAGGCGATGCGGCAGCTGATCGGGTTGGGTCTGGTGGAGAGCCGGCCCGGCGTCGGCACCTTCGTCCGGTCGATCCGCGGCCCACGGGTGGCGGACTACGGCTGGCAGACGGCGGCCCTGGGCGCTCCGCACCGGCGGCTCGCGCTGTCGTCCACCCAGCGCACCGTCGCGCCGGACGCGATCGGCCTGCACTCGGGCTATCCGGCCCGCGACCTGCTGCCGGAGCGGCTGGTCCGGGCCGCGCTCGCCCGGGCCGCGCGGTCCGAGGCGGCGATGACCCGGACGCCGGCCGCGGGACACCCGGAACTGCAGGCCTGGTTCGCCGCCGAACTCGCCGCCGCCGCCCCGGCCGGCGTCACTGCCGCGGCGCCGCGCGACGCCCTGGTCGTCGCCGGCAGCCCGAGCGGCCTGAGCTCGATCTTCCGCGCCGTGGTCGGCCCCGGTCGACCGCTGCTCATCGAGTCGCCGACCTACTGGGGGGCGATCCTGGCCGCCGAGCAGGCGGCGGTCGAGCTGGTGCCGATTCCCAGCGGGCCGGCCGGTCCGGACCCGGAGGAGCTGGACCGGGCGCTGGCCCGGACCGGGTCCCGGGCGTTCTACGCGCAGCCGACGTTCGCCAATCCGGACGGCGCGCAGTGGCCGGCCGCGCTCGGGCCGGCCGTGCTGGACGTGGTGCGCCGGCGCGGCGCCTTTCTGGTCGAGGACGACTGGGCGCACGACCTGGCCATCGACGCCGACCCGCACCCCGTCGCCGCCCTGGACGACGACGGTCACGTCATCTACCTGCGCTCGCTGACCAAGAGCGTCTCGCCCGCGGTCCGGGTGGCGGCCGTCATCGCCCGCGGGCCGGCCCGCGAGCGCATCCTGGCCGACCGGGCCGCGGAGTCGATGTACGTCAGCGGCGTGCTGCAGGCGGCGGCGCTGGACGTCGTCACCCAGCCCGGTTGGCGCGGACACCTGCGGGCGCTGCGACCGCAGCTGCGCGCCCGTCGCGACCTGCTGGGGCAGAGCCTGGACCGGCACGCCCCGGCCGCCCGGGTGGAGCACCGACCGCTCGGTGGGCTGAACCTGTGGGTGCGGCTGCCGGAGGGCACCGATGTCGAGGGCGTCGTCCGGGACTGCCAGACGCACGGGCTGATCGTGGCCGCCGGCACCGAGTGGTTCCCGGCCGAACCGGCCGGCCCGTTCATCCGGCTGAACTACGCCGGGGAACACCCCGACCGGTTCGACGAGGCCGCGCGCATCCTCGGCCGGGTGCTCGACGACGCCGGCCGGTCCGGCGGGGGATAGGCCGGGGGCGGGCCCGGGACCGGCCGGGGACGTGGCCGCGACGGGTGGTGGACGTGTCCGGGACGGGTCCGGCGAGCGCGCCGGACGATCGCGGGTCGGGTCCCGGGTCGGTCTCGGGCACGGGGGTCGCGACGTATCGTGGGACCGTGCCGAAGTGGACGTCGCCCGACGCCGGTGACGTGACACCGGCCGAGCCGATCGAGCAGACCCCGAATCCGGAACCGGCCGGACCGCGCCGCGATCCGTGGTCGGTGACCGCGGTGACCCTCGCCGCCGTCCTCATCGCCGGGTGCGTCGCGGCCGCCCTCGCCGCGATCGTGCCGGCGCGGGTGGACATCCCGGGCCTGCCGTCGGCCGGCCGGTTCACCGAACTCGCCCTCCCCGTGGTGAAGGCGGTGGTCGACCTCGCCGCGGCGATGACGGTCGGCTGGCTGCTCGCGGCCGCCTGGCTGGCCCCGGCCCAACGCAACGGATTCCTGGACGTCGGCGGGTACCGGGCGATCAAGGCGGCGTCCCTCTCGGCGACGGTGTGGGCGGCCGGCTCGCTGAGCCTGATCCCGCTGATCCTGTCGGACAGCCTCGGCCGGCCCGTCGACCAGTCGCTGTCCGCGGACATGGTCATCAGCGGGATCTCCATTCTCAACAGCGTCCGGGCGGCCCTGATCGCCGGCCTCGCCGCGCTGCTGATCGCCATCCTGGCCCGGGCCGTGCTGCACCCGGGCTGGGCGGCCGTGCTGCTGGTGGTGGCCCTCGCGGCCCTCGTCCCGCAGGCCGATTCCGGACACTCGGCGTCCGCGGGCAGTCACGACATCGCGGTCGACAGCATGATCTACCACCTCGTCGGCATCAGCCTGTGGGTCGGCGGGCTGATCGCCTTCCTCGGTCTGGCCCGGCAGCGGGTCGACCACCTGGACGTCGTGGCCCGGCGCTACTCGGGGATCGCCCTGATCGCGTTCGTCGTGGTCGCGGCCTCGGGCCTGGGCAACGCCTGGCTGCGGATCACTTACGTGTCCGACCTGTGGACCTCGGTGTACGGGCGACTGGTCCTGCTCAAGGCCGCGCTGCTCATCGCGTTGGGCGTCATCGGCGCCGTGCACCGGCGGCGCACCCTGCCGGCGATCGCCCGGGGTGAGCGCCGGCCGCTGATCCGGCTGGCCGTGGTCGAGGTGCTCATCATGGCCGCGACCGTCGGGGTGGCCTCCGCACTGGCCCGGACGGCCACCCCGCCGCCGTCCGGCGTCGCGCCGGGCAATCTCGAGCTGGCGTTGGGGTACCCGTTGGACGGCCCGCCGACGCTCGGCGCGCTGCTGTTCGACTGGCGGTTCGACTGGCTGCTGGGCACCGCGGCGATCGCCGGTGCCGTGGTCTACCTGATCGGGGTGCGCCGGGTGCGGCGGCAGGGCATCCACTGGCCGCCGGGCCGGACCGCGGCCTGGCTGGTCGGCTGCGCGATGGTGCTGGTGGCCACGTCCTCCGGGCTGGCCCGCTACGCGGTCGCGCAGTTCTCCCTGCACATGATCGAGCACATGATCCTGGGCATGATCGCGCCGATTCTGCTGGTCCTCGGCGGGCCGGTGACGCTGGCGCTGCGCGCGCTGCCGGCGGCCGGCCGCGACGGCGTGCCGGGGCTGCGCGAGGGCATCGTCTCGGTGATGCACAGCCGGTTCATGCGGTTCATCACCCACCCGATCATCGTGTTCGTGCTGTTCGTGACGTCGTTCTACTCGCTGTACTTCACCTCGCTGTTCGAGGTGATGATCACCTCGCACGTGGGTCACGTCTGGATGGGCATCCACTTCCTGACGGTCGGGTACCTCTACTACTGGGTGATCATCGGGGTCGACCCGGCCCCGCGGCAGCTGCCGCCGTTCGTCAAGCTGGCCATGCTGCTGGGCGCCCTGCCGTTTCACGCGTTCTTCGGCCTGGCCCTGATGAACACGCACAGCGCGATGGCGGCGGACTACTTCGGCGGGCTGGGCCTGCCCTGGGTGACCGACCTGGTCGGCGACGAACGGCTGGGCGGGGCGATCGCCTGGGGCGCCACCGAGCTGCCGAGGATCATCGTGCTGATCGCGCTGCTGGCCCAGTGGGCCCGCAGCGACGAGCGGGAGGCCCGGCGCTCGGACCGGGCGGGCAACCGCGGCGCCGACGAGGAACTCGACGCCTACAACCGGATGCTGGCCCAGCTGGCCGAACGGGACGGCCGCCGGCCGGGCGCCGACACCGACGCCCCGTGACGGTGCTCGCCCGGGGACGACGGGCCCCGTGACGATCGAGGTCCGGCCGGAGGAGCCGGCGGACGCCGTCGCGGTGCAGCAGGTGATCGCCGCCGCCTTCCCGGCCGCCGACGGCACCCCGACCGGAACGGCGGTCGAGGTCGGGCTGAACGACGCGCTGCGTCGCCATCCGGCCTGGATTCCCCGGCTGAGCCTGGTGGCGGTGCGGGACGGCCGGGTGGTCGGCCAGCTCACCAGCAGCTACGGAACGCTCACCGACCCGGCCGGGGGCCGGCGGCCGGTGCCCGGCATCGGCCCGGTCGCGGTGGCTCCCGCCGAGCAGGGCACGGGGGTGGGGACCGCGCTGCTGACGGCAGTGATCGAGCGGGCCCGGCGGTCGGGGGAGCCGGCCCTGGTGCTGCTCGGCGATCCGGTGTTCTACGGCCGGTTCGGCTTCCGCCCGGCGGCGGCGGCCGGGATCACCCCGCCCGACCCGGCCTGGGGTGAGCACTTCCAGGCGCTGGTGCTGACCGACGGTCCGTCCCCGGCCGGGGCGTTCCGGTACGCCGCGCCGTTCGACGACCTCTCCAGACCCGCCGGGCCCGCCGGTGCCGGCCGGTGGCCGACGAGGCCTGCCGGCGCGCCCGCGCCCGACGGTGTGGCGGGCAGCGCTGGCGCGGGTGGGTCCGGCGACTGACCCCGCCGTTGGTCCCCATGTCCGGATTCCGTCCACATCCGGAGCGGGCCCGTCGCGGCGGGGCCGGCCGGCTGGCAGCGTCGTGATCGACCGCCGGGGACATCCGGCCCGATCACGACGAGGGGCGCCACATGAGTCATGCCGCATCGATCACGCTGGTGGGGCGGGTCGGTACCAACCCGCAGCTGTCCTCCGGAGCCACCGGTGACCGGGTCACCTTCCGGGTGGTGGCCACCGAACGGCGGTTCGACCGCCTGGCCCAGGACTGGGTCGACGGGGACGAGTTCGGGGTGAGCGTCCTGTGCTGGCGGGGACTGGCCACGGCCGTCCTCGGTGTCGTGCGCAAGGGCGACCCGGTGGTGGTGACCGGCCGGATCTCCACCCGCCGCTTCGCCGATCAGCAGGGCGTCACGCAGTTCTTCACCGAGGTCAAGGCGGACACGATCGGCCTGGACGTCGGCAAGGTCGGCACCCGGATCGCCCGGAAACAGCCCGACGGGTTCGGCGACGGGGCGCGGGACACCGGCCCCGGCGCGGCGGACGGTGCTCCGGCGGCGGGCGAGGCCGGGCCGGGGAACGGCTCCGCGGGTGTCGAGCCGGGTGCGGTCGACCTCCCGCCGGAACCGGACCTCGACGACGACCCCTGGGGCCTGGCCGACACCGGGCCCGACCGGTCGGGGGAGCTCGTCGGCAGCGGCTGAGCCGGTGGTATCGCCCGGGACCGGAGGCGGGGCCGTCAGCCGGCCCCTGGCCCGCCGGACTGGTCGAACAGGCCCGTCGTGGACAGGTCGGAGACCGTGCTCTCCAGCTCGTCCATGTGCCGCCGGGCGATGGCCAGCAGCCGCCCCCGGTCGCGGGCCAGGAAGGCCTCGAGCATCTCCCGGTGCTCGCCGTGCAGATCGTCGCGGTCCCGCTGCCGGATGTGAGCCATCGGCTGGATGGGCTCGGTGATGTTCCAGACGAGCTCGATCATGTGGATCAGCCGGGGCATCCGGCACGGGGCGGTGAGCGCTTCGTGGAAGCGGCGGCTCTCCCGCTGGTAGGCCCGGTAGTCCTGGTCGCGCATCGCCCGGTCGAGCAGGTCGAGCGCCTCGACGGCCGTCGTGTCGTCGTCGGGGCCGGCCGAGTCGACCGCTGCGGACAGGGCGGCGATCTCCAGCACGCCGCGGACGATGTACAGCTCGCGGAACTCCTGCGGGGTCAGCCGGGCGACGGTGTACCCGGCCCGGGGCTGGTGATCGACCAGCCCCTCGCCGATCAGCGTCTTGAGCGATTCGCGGATAGGAATCCGACTGACGCCGAACACGTCGGCGACCTCGTCCACCGGCACCGGGGTGCCGGGGGCGACGTCGCCGGAGAGGATGGCCCGGCGCAGCTCGGTCAGGATCGCCTGCTGGCCCAGGCCGGCCCGCTCGGCGCGCAGGATGCCCATCAGGGACGACGGCTCCGGCGCGCGCCGGGCCGGGTCGGGAACGTTCGCCGCGGCTTGGACCATCCGGTCATTGTCGCCCCCCGCCGGGGGCGGATTCACCCTCCGACGGTGAATCGGGCGAGCAGGCCGGAGTAATCCTTGGCCGGCGGGGGCGCGTACTCGGACCGGGTGCTGGTGGCCAGGCCCTGGGCGACCAGCGACTCGATGGTCTTGGTGGCCGCGGCGACGCCGTCGACCACGGGCACGCCGACCTGCTCGGCGATGGAGCGGCACAGGTCGGCCATGCCGGCGCAACCCAGCACGATGACGTCCGCGCCGTCGTCCTCGACCGCCCGCTTGCACTCCTGGGTGATGGTCTCGCGGGCGTTGGACCCGGGGATCTCCAGGTCCAGCACCGGGATCTCGCACGCCCGGACGTTCCGGCAGAAGCCGGTCATGCCGTAGCGGTGGGCCAGCTCCCAGGCCCGGCCGGTGGTCCGGCCCAGCGTCGTGACGACGCTGAAGCCGCGCCCGAGGAAGGAGGCGGTGTGCATGGCGGCCTCGGCGATGCCGACGACCGGGCCGCGGGCCAGCTCGCGGGCGGCGTCCAGGCCCGGGTCGCCGAAACAGGCGACGACGTGGCCGGCCGCCCCGGCCGCCTCGCCCGCCGCGATCTGCTCCAGCAGACCGGGGACGGCCAGCGCCTCGTCGTAGTGGCTCTCGATCGAGGCCGGCCCCATGGTCGGGTTCGCGGCCCGGACGGTGGTGCCGGCGGCGGCCACGGCCCGGGCGGCGGCGCCGATCTTCTCGGTCATCGACTCGGTGGTGTTCGGGTTGATCACGTTGATGAGCACGGCTGGTCCTCGGGATCGGAAGCGGAACGGATTGGATGGGTCGGATGTGGTCGGCGGACCGAACGACCCGGGTGGAC
>NZ_JBMDXT010000488.1:0-5294 GCF_048594475.1 Nakamurella sp.
GCGCGTCCAGCCGCATGGTGGCGGCGACGACCAGCTGCAGGGGCTCGTCGTGGATGGCCTCGGCCAGCAGCAGGCGTTCGCGTTCCTCGACGGTGGACAGCTGCTCGAGCAGCTCGCGCTGCTCGGCCATCAGCCGGCCCAGCCGGTCCCGCAGCAGCTGGGTCTCGTCGTACTGCTGCCGGAGCAGTTCCTTGGTCCGGCCGGCCGCGATCACCCATCCGATCCGGTCCGACATCACCTGCAGCACATCGTCGTCGCCGAACACGAACGGCCGGCGTCCGGTACGGAAGGCGTGCACGAAGCCCAGCACGGCGCCGTCGTGCCGGATCGGGGCCGAGACGAAGTGCGTCACCGCCGAAGGAACCGCCATGCCGGTCTGCTGCCGGAAGACGGTGCGCCAACCACTCCCGTCGATGCTCGAGTACAGACGGCACGAGGCCGTCGCCGGATCGATGGCGCCGCCCGAGGGCACCCAGCCGGCCACCGCCTCCCGCAGGCCCGGAACCGTGGCGGGGTCGGCACCCTGGGCGAACAGCTCCAGATGGTCGTCCCCGTCGGCGATGGCGACGACCCGCACGAGGGTGCCATCGCCCAGGGTGGTCGCGATGATGTCGGCGATCTGCTGGATCCGCACCCGGCGACTGTGGAATCGCTGCGCGAGCAGGTCACTGACCCGGCGCAGCAGCCGCAGCCGGTTGCGCGCACCCTGGGTCGCCAGCTGGTCCTCGATCACGTCCGGGGTGATGTCGACGTGCGTGAGGATGGCGCGGACCAGGCTGCCCCGCTCGTCCACGACGGCCATCACGCTGCCCAGCACGTGCCGGACGTCGCCGCTGCGGGCGCGGCGGATCCGGTAGCGCAGCGTGTGCCGGCCGCCGGTGGTCAGCGCGTCGTTGATCGCGCTGCGGACGGCTGCCTGGTCGGCCGGGAGCACGATCGTGTCCAGGCCGGCCAGCATGTGCTCGACCGACGGCACCTCGAGTTGGGCGAGCAGGTCGGCGTCGGCGGTCCACCCGCGGAGCCGGTCGTAGGTGGCGCAACCGACCCGGCTCAGCCGCTGGATCTCGTCGGCCAGCGCCCGGCGGCGGTGGTCGTCGGTCACCTCCCGGCCGACCACCAGGCCGGCCCGGACGGTGCCGTCCGCCCCGTCGACGGGCCGGCAGGTCAGCTGGTACTCCGCCCCGGTCCGCGGGCTGAAGTAGTCGAACTCGGCCGTGCGGCCCTCGAACGGGGCGGCGAGGTGACGGTCGAACACCGCCCAGACGTCCGACGGCATCACGTCCGGCAACCGGCGGCCCACGTCGAAGCCGACGTCCAGGTCGGCGCACGCCCAGGCCGGTCCGGCGACGGCCCGGATGGTCAGGTCGCGATCGAACAAGATCGCGCTGGTCCCGGGGACAGCCTGCAGCAGGGCGGGCAACCACGTGCTCGCGGCGAGCTGGTCGACCTCATCGTCGTCCCCGGCGACGGTCGGAGCGGTGATCGACATCGAGGAACCTCCGGGGCGACGCAGAGCCGCCGACCCCGGACCGACCGCGACACGTCGCCCGGGAGCTGAGCGGAGAGGTGGACGACAACGTTGAGTGGAATGTTTGACGCGACCACAAATTAGCAGGGCGGACCGGAACTGGGACCAATCGTCGACGACGTTCACCCCTGAGATGAAAAGCGCTGGGAATGACAGAATGTCGCTCACCAAGAGCGATGGCGGAGCGCTCGCTCCGGCGCCCCTTTGGAGTGACCGTTCCACCTCCCGGGGTGGCGTTCGTCCCGGTGCGAGACAGGGCGGTGGTGGCGGCCGGGGTCCGGGTCGGGGCCGGGACGGGACTCCCCGCGTCCGGCCCCGGGCCAGGTGGTGGCGGCTGCCCCTCCGTCGAGCGCGGCTAAGGTCACTGCCCGTGACGGACACCGGCATCGTGGCCCTGCTCGACGGAACGCTGCTCGACCCGACCGCGCCCCTGCTGCGCGGGGACGACCTCGGGGTGCTGCGGGGGGAGGGCGTCTTCGAGACCACGCTGGTCGTCGACGGTCGGCCGCGCGACCTGGACGAGCACCTGGCGCGGCTGTCCCGGTCGGCCCGGCTGACCGGGGTCGAGGTCCCCGGACCCGACCGGTGGCGCACCGGGGTGGCCGCCGTCGTCGGCGCCTGGACGGGCGCGTCGGAGATGGTGCTGCGGCTCGTCGCCAGCGGCGGGCCGGACGGCGGGTCGCCGGTCTGTTACCTGCTGGGGTCCGGGCTGCCCGCGGTGAGCCGGCGGCAGCGGCGCGACGGGGTCCGCGTCCTGCTGCTCGACCGGGGCTTCACCGTCGCCTCCGGGTCGGCGGCGCCCTGGCTGCTGGCCGGGGCCAAGACCCTCTCTTACGGCATCAACATGGCGGCCCTGCGGTACGCGCGGGCCAACGGCGCGGACGACGTGATCTTCGTCGGAGCCGACGGGGCGGTGCTGGAGGCCCCGACGTCGTCGGTGGTCGTGGCCCGGGGCCGGACGCTCGTGACGCCGCCCGAGGACGCGATCCTGGCCGGCATCACCGTGCGCCGGCTGTTCCGGGCTGCCGCCGACGCCGGCTGGCAGGTCCGGACGGAACCGGTGACCCCCGCCGACCTCACCACCGCCGACGGCGTCTGGCTGGCCTCCAGCGCGCGCCTGCTGGCACCCGTCGTCGCGATCGACGGCCGGCCCCGGCCGGACGGCGGCTCGACGGCCGAACTCGCCGCGCTGCTGCAGACCCCGGCCTGACCCGGCGCGGCGGCGCGGCGGCGGGCGCTCGGGCGCTCGGGCGTTTCGTTGCGGTTGACCCGGTCTGGCGGTCTTGCGGTCTTGCGGTCTTGCGGTCTCGCGGTCTCGCGGTCTCGCGGGTTCCGCGGGTCGGCGAAGGGCTGGTGGGTCGGCGAAAGGCAGGTGGGTCGGCGAAGGGTCGGTTCAGGACTCCGGTTCGAGCCGCCGCAGGGCTGGCGGGCCGGCGAGAGGCCGGTGGGTCGGCGAAGGGTCGGTTCAGGACTCCGGTTCGAGCCGCCGCAGGGCGTCCCGGGCCCGGCGTTGCGCCAGCTCGGCGCGGCGCACCTCCCGGCGGGCCCGGTCCACGGCCTGCCGTGCCTCGCTGAGCTGGTCCTCGAGCTCGTGCACCCGGTCGACCCGGGCCTGCTCCTCGTCCGTGGCCAGGATCAGGGTCTCCTCGGCCTCGTCCGCCGCCTGCCGGGCCTGCGCCAGCGTGGCCTCCCGCGCTCGTGCGGCCTCGCGTGCGGCCGCGGCGGCTCGTTCCGCCTGCGCCTGCTGCTCGGCTTCCCGGGCCGCCCGTCGCTCGGCCGGGGTCGGCCGCGGGCGGGCCGGGGAGGCCGTGGTCGGTGAGGTCGCAGTGGACGCTCGGCCGCTCCGTCGGCCGGTCCCGCCAGCCTCCGGGCCCGTGGGTGAGTCCGCGACGTGATCGCCGTCCGGCTCCGGCGGGGAATCCTGTCCGCCCGGGACCAGGGTGAGCTCGGGGCCGCCGAGGCCGAATCCCTCCCACCGGGCGGGCTTGACCAGCACGCCGCGCTCGATCTCGTCCGCGACCGAGTCGTCCGACAGGGCCGCGGTGAGCGTGGAGACGACCTCGTCGCGGGCGGCGCTGCTCGGGTGCGACTCGTCGGCGGCGGCGAACGCGGCCCTGGTCAGGTCGTCGATCAGCCGGCGCCGGCTGCGAGTCAGTTCGCGGATCCGGCGGGCGTCGACGGCGGTGGCCGACGCCTGCACCGTCTGCCAGTCCCGGCCGAGGTCGAGCAGCTGGCCGACCGCCTCCGGGTCGGTGCGGGCCAACCGATTGATCGCGAAGGCGGAACGGGTCGGTTTCCGCAGCGCGGCGATCCGCTTGGCGGCGGCGGCGTCTCCGGCGGCGCGGGCCCGGGCGGCCAGGTCCGTGCGCCGGGCCAGGAAGTCGTCGGGATCGCCGCCGTACAGCTCGTCCACGGCGGCGGCCGTCGGATCGTCGGGCATCCCTCCATCCTGGCCCCACCGCCCGGCTCCCATCGATCCACTCACGCGTTCACGTCGGTCACGAGCGGCGAACCCCCGCCGAGCCGCCGGCCATCGGGCCAGGACCCGGCCGCCGTTCTCGAACGATCGGGCCGGCGTCGAGCGGGGCCGGAGCCGGCCGGGCGGGGTGGACCTTCAAAGGTCGGTCTGGTTTCGCCTGCGGGCTGGCGGGATCGATGTCGATCCGTGCACGGTTCGGTCGGGTTCTTGTCGAGTGAAGCCCGGGTCCCGCTGAACGGGTGTGGGTCTTCTTTGGGCGGCTGGGGCGTGGGTCGGGTCGGGCTTTGTCGACGGGTGGTCGGCGTCGGCCCGTCCCCGGTGTGGTTCCGGTCGAGGTTCTCGTTGAGTGAAGCCCGGGTCCCGCTGAGCGGGTGTGGGTCTTCGTTGGACCGGTGGGGCGTGGGTCCGGTGGAGCGCGTCGTCCGGTGCGTGGGGGCAGGGCTCATTGGGTGGGCCTGGCGCGGGGTCGGGTCTGGCTTTGCCGGCGGGGGTGTCGGCGTCGGCGCCGTTTTTTGCCTGGTCCCGGCGGGGTTCTCGTCGAGTGGAGACCGGGTCTCGCTGAGCGGATGTGGGTCTTCACTGGGCGGGTGGGGCTTCGGTCGGGTGAGGCGCGTGGCCCGGTGAGTGGGAGCAGGGCTCATTGGGTGGGCCTGGCGCGGGGTCGGGTCTGGCTTTGCCGGCGGGGGTGTCGGCGTCGGCGCCGTTTTCTGCCTGGTCCCGGCGGGGTTCTCGTCGTGTGAAGACCGGGTCCCGCTGAGCGGGTGTGGGTCTTCGTTGGACGGGTGGGGAGTGGGTCGGGTGAGACGCATGGCCCGGTGCGTGGGCGCCGGGGCTCATGGGGTGGGTCGGTGCCGGGGTCGGGGTCTGGCTTTGCCGACGGGGGAGTCGGAGTCGGCGCCGTTCCCGGTGCGGTTCCGGTCGGGGTTCTTGTCGAGTGAAGACCGGGTCCCAGATCGTCCCCGGCCCAGATCGTTCCCGGCCCGGATCGTTCCCGGCCCAGATCGACCCCGGCCCAGATCGGCCGGACCAGACCGGACCAGACCAGACCGGCCGCGGCGACGCGCCGCGGACTCAGCTCTCGTCGGAGAGCAGGCCCTGGCGGTGCGCGATCGCGACCGCCTCGGCGCGGCCGCCGGCGCCGAGTTTGCCCAGCACGTTGGAGATGTGCACGCTGACCGTCTTGCCGCTGATGAACAGGCGCTCGCCGATCTGCCGGTTGGTCAGGCCGGTCGCCACCAGGCGGAGCACCTCGGCCTCGCGGGCGGTGAGCACGGTCCCGCCGGCCGG
>NZ_JBMDXT010000489.1:0-2737 GCF_048594475.1 Nakamurella sp.
CGACCGCGGCATGGCGCCCGCCGGCGGCGTGCTGGGGCAGGTGGGCCAGCACCGGGACCGGCTCGCCCGGCCGACGGTCGCCGTCACCGACACCGACACCGACACCGACGACCTCGGCCGGGTCCGTCGCGGCGGCAACCCGGCCGGCACCGGCCGGGTCGCGGCCGACCTCGTCCGCGCTCGCCGGGGCGACCGGGCCCGCTCCGGCGCCCTCGGGGCTGGACCAGGCCGCGGCCTGCGCCTTGGTCGGCAGCCAGATGGCCACGATCAGCAGAGCCAGGGCCAACAGGCCGACCGCACACGCGGTCGCGGTGTGCAGAGCCGGAAGGAAGGAGTCGACGGCGGCCTGCCGCAACTGCTCCACCGCCTGCGCCGGGACCTGCCCGGACGCGGCGACGCGGTCGGCCACCTCGTTGGCGCCACCGATCGACTCGCTGGCCGCGGTGAACGCCTCCGGCGGCAGGCCCTTGCCCTCCAACAGCGGGGTGATGTTGTTGCTGTAGACCGTGGTCACGATGGAGGACAGGATGGCCACGCCGAAGACCGCGCCCACCTGGCGGACGGTGTTCTGCACGGCCGAACCCGAGCCGGACCGTTCCGGCGGGGTGGCCAGCGTCATCCGGGTGGTGGACGGCGCGATCGTGTTGCCCAGGCCGAAGCCGAAGACGACGCCCAGGACGATCAGCAGCCACACGGGCGTGTCCGGGGTGACCAGGCTGAAGAACACCATGCCGACCACCGCGAAACCCAGGCCGACCGGGATGACGACGCGGGCGCCGAACCGCTTGACCATCTTGGCGCTCCGGGGCGCCCCGAGCAGCTGACCGACGGCGAACGGCAGGACGAGCAGCCCGGCCTGCAGCGGGCTCCACCCCCGCACGATCTGGTAGTAGAAGGTCAGGAACAGCAGGCTGCCCTGCATCGCGGCGAAGGCCAGCGTGACACCGGTCAGCGGGACGGTGAACGACCGGATCTTGAACAGCGACAGGTCGATCGACGGATGGCTGCAGCGTCGCTCGTACAGCACGAAGCCGATCAGGACGGCCAGCCCCAGCACGATGAAGCCCCAGGTCGACGGGGCGCCCCAGCCCACTTCGGAGGCGTTCTGGATGCCGTAGACGACGGTGAAGAGGCCGACCACGGACAGGACCAGGCCCACCGGATCCAGTTGCCCGGGCCGCGGGTTCTTGGTCTCCGGGACCAGCATCGCGATCCCGATGAGGCCGACGATGACGATCGGCACGTTGATGAAGAAGACCGAGCCCCAGTCGTTGCCGGTCAGCCAGCTGAACCAGTTCGGGTGCTCGAGCAGCAGACCGCCCAGCACCGGTCCGATGGCCACGGCGCCGCCGACCGCCGCCGACCAGATGCCGATCGCACGACCGCGCTCCTGCGGCGGGAAGATCACGGTCACGATCGACAGCGAGACCGGCATGACCGAGGCGCCGCCGACGCCCATCAGGGCGCGGTACGCGATCAGCTCGCCGGGACTGTCGGCGAACGCGCACAGCGCCGAGGCCACCCCGAACAGCATCAGGCCGATCATCAGGATGCGTTTGCGGCCGAAGCGGTCGCCCAGCACGCCCCAGGTGAAGAGCAGGGCGGCGAAGGCGAGCGAATACGCGTTGATGGCCCAGACCAGTTGGTTCTGGGTGGCGTTGAGGTCGACCTGGATGGTCTTGAGGGCCACGTTGAGGATTGTGTTGTCCAGGACGACCACCAGCAGGCCGACGACCAGGACGGACAGCGCCTTCCAGCGCTGCGGGTACCCGCCGGCGGGGGAGGTGGGGGCCGGGCCGGCGGCGGTGGTGGCGCCGGCCGGGCCGGCGGCTGCAGAGTCGGGCATGGCGAAGACCTTCGTCGACGACCTCAGGACCGGACCGGCGCGTACCGGGTCGGGCCCAGGAGGCTGGGTGATGGGCGGGGGCCGCGGTCGACGGCGTCCGGGGCCGTCTCGATCTTGCGCCGCTTCATTGCGAAACGCAACCGTTTCGTATCGATATCTCGATCGTCCGGAGTGACCGGCGGCGACCCGTCGGGCGGACCGTCACCGCCGCCGTCGCAGGGCCACGATGCCGACCACGATCGTCGCCAGCAACCCGGCACCGATGACGAGTTGGCCGAACGGGCTGGACAGTCCGGTGGGATCCATGGACCGAGTCTGCCCGGTGGGTCCGACAGGGCCGGTGGATCGCCCGCCGGGGCGGTCGACGCCGGCGGGGACCGGTCGCCGCTGGGGAGGTGCGGGGCCGTCCGCCGCTTCGGCGGCCGGTGGCCGGGCCGGGGTGATCACCGGCGGCCGGGCGGCCGGCGATCAGTAGGGTGTCGGCGTGCGACTGACGGAGTTCCGCGGGTTGATGTCCGCCCATTTCGGCCCCGCGCGGGCGTCGACGGTCGCCGCGGACCACGTCTTCTCGGCCCTCGGCGGCCGGACCGCCGACGAGGCGCTCGACGCCGGCGAGGAACCCAAGACCGTCTGGTTCGCCGTCTGCGACGACTTCGACGTCCCGGTCGCGCTCCGGCACGGGCTGCCCGACTGACCCGTCCCGGCCCGGGACATGTCCGTGGGCGTGTCCCGCGACACGCGGCGGCCGGAGCTTGGGCTCGAACAGGTGTACGTCTACAGTTGTCCCCATGCCCGGAACGATCCACATTCTGGTCCGGTTCGGGGTCACTGTCGGTGCCGCCCTCTAGCGTCGATCCCACAGGCAAGCAGCAACCAACGAACAGCAGTACC
>NZ_JBMDXT010000049.1:0-3833 GCF_048594475.1 Nakamurella sp.
GCGGCCGCCGACCTTCATCCCCGGGATCCCGTCCTGCCAGCCCTTGATCAGGCCGCGCAGCGGGAACTCGATCGACTCGCCCCGGTTCCAGGAGGAGTCGAACTCGGCGCCGGACTCGTAGTCCACCCCCAGGTAGTGCACGCGGACGGTGTCGCCGGGCTTGGCCTCGGCGCCGTCGCCGACGGTGATGTCGGTGATGACGAGGTCGGCGGGCGGCGGGCCTTCGGGGAAGTCGACCTCGGGCTTGGTGGCATCGGTTCCTGACATGAGGCCCATCCAACACGAGCGGACCGATCGGCGGTCGATCAGCCCGCCCACCCCCGCACCGGGGGGTGTGTGGATCGGCGCGCGGATGAAGTCGACGACTGGCGTCCCACCGGTCACATTCGGGGTGAGTTGATCCGCGCCGGGGTTGTTGATCCGCGCGGGGAAGGGGTCACCGGTGGGGCCGCGGCGGCGCCGGGGAGGGGTCAGCGGACGCCGCCCATCAGCTTCAGGATCGGCTTGACGAACAGGAGCAGCACGGCGCCGACCACGATGGCGATGGCGCCGAGGATGCCGAAGTAGGGGACCTGGTCGTCGACCGAGTAGAACTCGGCGAGGACGCCGGCCATCGCGGTGCCCAGCGCGATGGACAGGAACAGCAGGGCGACCATCTGGGTCTCGAAGATCTTCGGCGCGAGCTTGGTCGAGAGCGACAGGCTGATCGGCGAGATGAGCAGCTCGGCGTTGGTGAAGACGAAGATCACGCCGATCACGCCCAGCAGTGGGGCGCTGTTCGGCACCGTGCTGGCCATCGGGATGAACAGCAGGAACGCCACGCCCATGACGATGGTGCCCAGCCCGAACTTGACCGGGCTGGACGGCTGCCGGTTGCCCAGCTTGGTCCAGATGGCGGCGTAGACCCCGGACAGGATGATGATGAACACCGGGTTGATCGACTGGACCCAGCTCACCGGCATCTCCCAGCCGAACAGGTCCCGGTTGAGCTGCTGGTCGGAGTACACCGTCAGCACCGTGAACTGCTGCTGGTACAGCGACCAGAACACCGCGCTGACCAGGAACATCGGGATGAAGGCGACCACCCGCCGGCGCTCGACCGGGGTGATCCGCTTGTTGCTCAGGATCACCACGAAGTAGGCGATCGACGCGACGATCGTCGCGGCCACCACGGCCTGGGCGAGATTGTCGGCGTTCAGCAGGCCGGTGAACGAGGCCAGCGCGATGGCGGCGACGATCGCCACGCCGACGACCACCATGGTCAGGCGCCGGTTGGCCGGCAGCGGATTGGGCACCTCGTTCGCCGCGGGCGGCAGGTTCTTGCGTCCGAACGCGTAGATGGTCAGACCGATCGCCATGCCCACGGCGGCCAGGATGAATCCGGCGTGGAAGCCCCAGGTCGTCTGGAACAGCCCGGTCAGGATCGGGCCGGCGAAGGCCCCGATGTTGATGCCCAGGTAGTAGATCGAGAAGCCGGCGTCCCGCCGCGGGTCGCCCGGCTCGTACAGGGTGCCGACCAATGACGTGCAGTTGGCCTTGACGCCGCCGGAGCCCAGCGCGATCAGCACCAGGCCGACGCCGACGCCGAGCAGCCCGGGCAGCGCGGACAGCGCGATGTGCCCGGCCATCACCAGGACGGCGGCGTAGAAGAGGGTGCGCTCGGCGCCCATCACCCGGTCGGCCAGCCAGGCCCCGAGGATGGTCGACAGGTAGACGGTGCCGCCGTAGGCGCCGACGATGCTGGTCGCCTCGACCTTGTCGATGCCCAGACCGCCGTCGGCGGTGGAGTAGTACAGGTAGATCAGCAGGATGCCCTGCATGCCGTAGAACGAGAACCGCTCCCACATCTCGACCGAGAACAGCGTGGCGAGCTGCCGGGGCTGGCCCAGGAACGTGCCGTGATCGGCCGGCCGAGGGGTGGCGGTGGTCATGATCGATAGCGTCCCACCGCGACCCCCCGGCCCGCGGCGACACGCGCGCCGGTCCGGGCCGTACGCTGCCGTTCCGTGGGTCAGCTGATCGTCATCGAAGGACTCGACGGCTCGGGTAAACGGACGCTCGCCGAGGGGCTCGCGCAGCGCTGGCGCTCCGCCGGCCGGACCGTGGCCACCCTGGCCTTCCCGCGGTACGGGCAGGACGTGCACGCGGACCTGGTCCGGGACGCGCTGTACGGCCGGCTGGGCGACCTGTCCGACTCGATCCACGGGCCGGCCCTGCTGTTCGCGCTGGACCGGCGGGGCGCCGCCGAGCGGATCCGGGCCCTGCTGGCCACCCATGACGTGGTGCTGCTGGACCGGTACGTCACGTCCAACGCCGCCTACGGCAGCGCGCGGCTGGGCGCCCCTGACCGCCCGACCGATTTCCCGGAATGGGTCCGCGCGTTGGAGATCGACCGCTTCGGCGTCCCGCTGCCGGACCGCCAGTTCCTGCTCGCGACCTCGGTCGAACTGTCCGCCCGGCGCGCCCGGGCCCGGGCCGACCAGGAGCACGACCGGGCATTGGACCGGTTCGAGGCCGACGACGGCCTGCAACGGCGGACCGCGGCGATGTATCGGCAGCTGGCCGAGCAGGAGTACCTGTCGCCGTGGACGGTGCTGACGCCCGGCGCCGACGGGTCGTTCAGCCTGCCGGCGGCGGTGGAGTGAGGCCGGCGGGCCCGGCCTCGGGACCGGCGGGCGCGTCACCCGGCCCGCCCGACCCGGTCCGGCGGTGCCGGTCCAGGTCGGCGGCCAGCCGCAGGGCGTAGTCCAGCCGCTCGGTGCGGATGCGGACGTCGATGTAGAGCAGCGCGACGACGGCCCCGGTCCAGGCGCCGGTGAACGCGCCGACCACGGCGCCCACCCCCTGCGTGATCAGCAGTGTGGTCACCGCGTCGTGCTGCCCGAACAGCGAGCCCAGCACGGTGGTGACGATCGCCCCGCCGACGGTGGAGATCAGCAGCGCCAGGGCCAGCGCCCCGAAGATGCGCGCGCGGTGGCCGCGGCTGAGCGCGGCGCTGCGGCGCAGGGAATCGCTCAGGCCCGAGCGCTCCATCGCCACCACCGAGGCGGCCAGCGCCAGCACCAGGTAGGCCAGCACGCCGGGGACGACCAGCAGCATCAGGCCGAGCGAGACCAGCACCCCGACGACGACCGCCACCGCCAGCAGGGCCGGCCAGCGGCCGCGGAGCCGGCCGGCCAGCTCGCCGCGACCGTCCCGGCCCTGGGCCAGGGCGCCGGCATAGACCGTCGCCACGCCGGCCACCACCTGGGCCCCGGTCACCGAGACGATCAACCCGGCCAGGGCGGAGACCAGGATGGAGGCCGGGATCGACGTGCCGCCGCGCAGCACGTCCTCCAGCCAGGTGGCCTCCGCGTAGGCCTGCAGCGTGCCGGCGGCCGCGAGCACGCCCACGGTGACCGCGGCCGACAGCACCCCGACCACCAGGGCGGTCAGCACCAGCGGGGCGAGGCTGCGGCGCAGCACCGTCACGGCGGTACCCAGGATCTCGCCCACCGTCAGCGGGCGCAGCGGGATCGGCCCGGGCTGCGTCGCCCCCCAGGCGTCGGGGCGGCCCGGGTAGGGCCGGCCGTACGGGTCCTGGCGGGGGTACTCCGGGTAGCTCACGATCTCATCGTCCCACGCGGTCCGGCGCGGCCGATCGGCCCGCGATCACGCACCGGCACCGCGCGCCCCCCTCGGGTGGTCCGTTCGGGATGACACCATGGGTTCATGAAAGCTCGTGTGCTGGTGGTCGACGACGACCCCGCCCTCGCCGAGATGCTCACCATCGTGCTGCGCGGGGAGGGCTTCGACACCGCCGTGGTGCGGGACGGGTCGAAGGCGGTCGAGGC
>NZ_JBMDXT010000490.1:0-6899 GCF_048594475.1 Nakamurella sp.
CGCGGCCCAGGCGGCGGCCGAGGCAGCCGCCGCGCAGGCCGCCGCGGAGGCCGAGGCCGAGCGTCAGGCGGCCGCGCAGGAGGCGGCCAACCAGGCGGCCCGCGCCGCGCAGGAGGCCGCGGCCAACTCCGGCGGTCCGTACTACGCGACCTGCGACGACGCCCGGGCCGCCGGCCGCGGGCCGATTCCGCGGGACGACCCGTCCTACCGCTCCGAGCTCGACCCGAACAACAACGGCGTGGCCTGCGACGGCGGGTCGTCCGGCCAGGCGGCCGCCGAGGTCAGCTACGCGACCTGCGACGACGCCCGGGCCGCGGGGGTGGCCCCGATGAAGCGCGGCGACCCCGGCTACCGGGCCGCGCTGGATCCGAACGGCAACGGGGTCGCCTGCGAAGGGACCGTGGCGGCGGCCCAGTCGACGTCCTACACCTCGGCCCGGTCCTCGTCGGGCAGCTCGTCCTCGCGAGGCCAGCAGGTCGTCGACGCGGCGATGCAGTGGCTGGGCACCACCTACGCGTGGGGCGGCGGCGACTACAACGGGCCGACCCAGGGCATCCGGGACGGCGGCGTGGCCGACCGCTACGGCGACTACGCCAAGGTCGGCTTCGACTGCTCGGGGCTGGCGCTGTACGCGTGGGCGCAGGTCGGCGTCTACCTGCCGCACTACTCCGTCTACCAGTACACCGGTGAGTCCAACAAGATCTCCCGGGGCGACCTGCAGCCGGGTGACCTGGTGTTCTTCGCCAACAACACCTCGGACCCGAGCACCATCCACCACGTCGCGATCTGGATCGGCAACAACCAGATCATCGAGGCACCCAGTTCGGGCAGCTACGTCAAGATCTCGTCGATGTACTGGGACGGCTACATCGGCGCGGTGCGGCCGAGCTGAGCCCGGCGGGTCCGAGCGGGCATCATCGTGCCCGTGAGCAACGGTCCGGCGGCGGCGATCGTGCTGGCCGGCGGGGGCGGGCGCCGGCTCGGCGGGGTGGACAAACCCGCCTTGCGGGCCGGCCGCCGGACCCTGCTGGAGGTGGCGCTCGGCGCCGTCCCGGGCGTCCCGACCGTCGTCGTCGGCCCGGCGCGGTCGGTGCCGTCGGGCATCGTCGTCGTGCGGGAGGATCCGCCGGGCGCCGGCCCGGCCGCGGCGGTGGCCGCCGGCCTGATCGCGCTGCCCCCGGCGCTGCCGGCCTTGTCGCCGGTGGCCCTGCTCGCCGCCGACCTGCCGGCGCTGGACACGGCCGCGATCGCAGCGCTGTGTGCCCGGCTCGACGAACCCGACGGACCGGCCGGCGCCGTCCTGCTCGACGCCCGGGGACGGTGGCAATGGCTCATCGGGGTCTGGCGCCTCCGGCCCCTGATCGACGCGGTGGGCCGGCGGAGCGACTGGGCCGGCCGGTCGCTGCGGGAGCTGCTGGGCCCGCTGGACGCGGTGCCGGTGCGCGGGCACGAACGGGCCGCCGTCGACGTGGACACCCCCGACGACCTGCCTTCGCTGGTCACCGGGGAAGCCCGGGAGGTCGATGGGGATCGCCTGTGAATCCCGGTCCGCGGCCCCGGCCGGTGGCCCGACCCGACGCCGGCGGTCCGGACAATGGCACTCTGGGGCAGTCTGGTGACGGGGCGGTCCGGCGACGGTGCCGATCACGCGGCCGGCCGGACGCGCAGCCGCGACACAGGAGGATCGTTGAGCACTGATTCGTCGAACGGGGGGACCGCCGGCCCGCCTCCGGGCGCTCCAGGGGGACGGACGACCGCAGCACCGCCCGCCGGCTTCCCGCCGGGCCCGGGCGGCCAGCACCGGCCGCCGGGCGCCCCGGTGCTGCCGTCCGCCGACGCGGCGCTGCTCGAACGCACCGTCTTCGAGGTCAAGCGGATCATCGTCGGTCAGGACCGGTTGGTGGAGCGCATGCTGGTCGGGCTGCTGGCCCGCGGGCACCTGCTGATCGAGGGCGTGCCCGGCGTGGCCAAGACGCTGGCCGTCGAGACGTTCGCCCGCGTCGTCGGCGGGACGTTCAACCGCATCCAGTTCACCCCCGACCTGGTGCCGTCCGACCTGCTCGGCACCCGCATCTACCGGGTGGGCCGCGAGCAGTTCGACATCGAGCTCGGCCCGGTGGTGGCCAACTTCGTGCTCACCGACGAGATCAACCGGGCGCCGGCCAAGGTGCAGTCCGCGCTGCTGGAGGTGATGGCCGAGCGCCACGTCTCGATCGGCGGCAAGACCTTCCCGATGCCCGATCCCTTCCTCGTCCTGGCCACCCAGAACCCGATCGAGAACGAGGGCGTCTACCCGCTGCCGGAGGCGCAACGCGACCGCTTCCTGTTCAAGCTGCTGGTCGACTACCCATCGCCCGACGAGGAACGCGAGATCGTCTACCGGATGGGCGTCACCCCGCCGTCGGCGAACCAGGTGCTGCCGATCACCGAGCTGGCCCGGCTGCAGCAGGTCGCGGCGAACGTGTTCGTGCACCACGCCCTGGTCGATTACGTCGTGCGGCTGGTGTTCGCCACCCGCACGCCGGCCGAGCACGGTCTGACCGACGTCGCGGGGTGGCTGTCCTACGGTGCGTCCCCGCGGGCCTCGCTGGGCATGATTGCCGCGGCCCGCGCCCTGGCCCTGGTCCGCGGCCGCGACTTCGTCGTGCCGCAGGACGTCATCGACGTCGCCGCCGACGTGCTGCGGCACCGGCTCGTGCTGTCCTACGACGCGCTCGCCGACGGCGTCCCGGTCGAGGCCGTGCTGACCCGCCTGCTCCAGGCGATCCCGCTGCCGCAGGTCAGCCCGTACGTGCAGCCGGGGCCGGTGCCGGTGACCGCCTGATGAGCGCCTGATGAGCGACTGATGACCGATACCGACATCCCGCCGAACCCCGGCGCGCCACCCCGGACCGCTGATCCGGCCCGGCTGGACGGCGCGCTGAGCACCCTGGAGCTGACCGTCCGCCGCCGGCTGGACGGGCTGTTGCAGGGCAACCACCTCGGCCTGGTGCCCGGTCCGGGCACCGAGCCCGGGGATGCCCGTCCGTACCACCCGGGCGACGACGTCCGCCGGATGGACTGGTCGGTCACCGCCCGGACCACCGAGCCGCACATCCGGCAGACCGTCGCCGACCGCGAGCTGGAGACGTGGCTGGTCGCCGACCTCTCCGCGTCCCTGGACTTCGGCACCGTCGGATGCGAGAAGCGGGATCTGGTGGTGGCCGCCGCGGCCGCCATCGGTCACCTCACCCGGGGCGGTGGCAACCGGATCGGGGCCGTCGTGGCGTCCGGGTCGACCCTGTCCCGGATCCCGGCGCGCGGTGGCCGGCCCCACCTGGAACACCTGTTGCGGGACCTGGCCACCCACCCTCGGGCCGAGCCGGGTGACCGGGGCGACCTGCGCACCGCCCTGGAGCAACTGCGCCGCCCGCCCCGCCGGCGCGGGCTGGCCGTGGTCATCTCCGACTTCATCGGGCCGGTCGACTGGGAACGCCCGCTGCGCGGGCTGTCCGCCCGGCACGACCTGCTCGCCGTCGAGATCATCGACCCGCGCGATCTCGAACTGCCCGCCGTCGGCCTGGTCACCCTGGTCGACCCGGAAACCGGCCGGACCAAGGAGGTCTCGACCTCGGGGCCGCTGCGGGCGGCGTTCGCCCGGGCGTCGGCCGAGCACCGGGCGCAGGTCGCCGGGGCGCTGCGCCGCGCGGGTGCGGCGCAGCTGACCCTGCGCACCGACGGCGACTGGATCGCCGACGTCCTGCGGTTCATCGTCGGCCGCAAGCGCGGGTGGACCGGGGCCGCCGCCCCCGGCACGCCGAACCGGACCCCGCGCGGCGGGGAGGCGTGGCAGTGATGGACTTCGCATCCCCCTGGTGGCTGGCCGCGGGCCTGGTCGTGCTCGCGCTCGGCCTCGGCTACCTGATCGCCCAGCGCCGCCGGCGCCGCAACACCGTCCGGTTCGCCAATCTGGAGCTGCTGGACAAGGTCGCCCCCCGGCGGCCCGGCTGGTGGCGGCACGTCCCGACCGCGCTGATCCTGGTCGGGTTGATGCTGCTCACCGTCGCCCTGGCCGGCCCGACCGCCGAGGCCAAGGAGCCCCGGAACCGGGCCGTGGTCATGCTCGACATCGACGTGTCGCTGTCGATGGAGGCCACGGACGTGGCGCCCAACCGGCTCGACGCGGCCAAGGAGGCCGCGCATTCGTTCGTCGACGAGCTCACCCCGGGCGTCAACCTGGGCCTGGTCTCGTTCGCCGGCATCGCCACGGTCCTGGTCAGCCCGACCACCGACCGCGCCGTGGCGCACCAGGCGATCGACGGGCTCAAGCTCGACGAGCGCACGGCGACCGGTGAGGCGATCATCTCCAGCCTCCAGACGATCGACCTGTTCTCCAAGACGCTGCCCACCGACGGCACCGACACCGGCCCGCCGCCGGCCCGGATCGTGCTCATGACCGACGGCAAGCGCACCGTCGGCCGGACCGAGCAGGATGCCGCCGAACGCGCGGCGCAGGCCAAGGTCCCGGTCTCGGTGATCGCATTCGGCACCGACAACGGCTCGATCACGGTCAACGACGAGGTCATCCCGGTCCCGCTGGACACGGAGGCGATGCAGCAGATCGCCCAGATCTCCGGCGGGGACTTCCACAAGGCGGCCACCGCCGACGAGCTCAAGTCGATCTACGCCCAGCTGGGCGAGCAGATCGGCTACGAGACCAAGCAGCAGGACGTGTCCAAGCCGTGGCTCATCGCCGGCACCATGCTCGTCGTCCTCGGATCGGCGGCCGCCCTGGTGCTGACCGCGCGCATCCCCTGACGCGCTCGCCGCCCGTTCCCCGGGCGGCGGGTCGGGACGCGCCTGCGTCCGCGCATTCGGTGGACGCGCGGCCCGGCGCGCCGGGCCGCGCCGCCCCTGGGCGGATAGGGTCTGACGCGGCAGCGGGACGGCGGTGCCCCGATCCTCCGTCCGGCGGCCGCCGCCCCGGGAACGCCGGGCCGGCAGGACGAGCCGGCAAGACCGACGGGATGGACGACGTGACCGAGGCAGCAACCCCCGCAACGAGCCCCTCCGCACCCGCCGACGCGGGGTCCGCGGCCGGGTCGACCCCGACCGGGCGGTCGGTGCTGGTGACCGGCGGCAACCGGGGGATCGGACTGGCCATCGCCCGGGCCCTGGCCGCGGCCGGTCACCGCGTCACGGTCACCCACCGCAGCGGCGAGCCGCCGGCCGGGCTGGCCGGGGTGATCTGCGACGTCACCGATTCGGCCAGCATCGATGCCGCCTTCGCCCAGGTCGAGGCGACCCAGGGTCCGGTCGAGATCCTCGTCGCCAACGCCGGGATCACCGACGACACGCTGCTGCTGCGGATGACCGAGGACACCTTCAGCTCGGTCATCGACGCCAACCTGACCGGCGCCTACCGGGTCGCCAAGCGGGCCGCCACCGGGATGCTCCGCAAGCGCTGGGGCCGGATGATCTTCATCTCCTCGGTGGTCGGGCTGTCCGGCGGGGCCGGGCAGGCCAACTACGCCTCCTCCAAGGCCGGTCTGGTCGGCCTGGCCCGGTCCATCGCCCGCGAGCTGGGGTCGCGCAACATCACGGCCAACGTGATCGCCCCCGGCTTCGTGGACACCGACATGACCAAGGCGCTGCCCGAGACCCGCCGGGCGGAGATCGTCGCCCAGGTCCCGCTGCGGCGCTACGCCGCCCCGGACGAGGTCGCCGCCGCGGTCGCCTTCCTCGCCTCCGACCAGGCCGCCTACATCACCGGCGCCGTCCTGCCGGTGGACGGCGGGCTGGGGATGGGCCACTGACCCGCGCCCGACCCGGTCGTCCGGCCGCCGCCCCGGCACGTGCCGTCACCGGGCCGCCGGATTCCCGCATCCGCACCACCGCATCGACCCGCCCGCATCGACCCGCCTGCACCCACCCGCCTGCACCGACCCGGAGGAACACACGCCATGGGCGATCATCTCGGCAGCGATCTGCTGGCCGGCAAGAACCTGCTGATCACCGGCATCATCACCGAGGCCTCGATGGCCTTCCACACCGCGCGGCTGGCCCAGCAGCAGGGCGCGAACGTGGTACTCACCGGCTACGGCCGGCTCTCGCTGGTGGAGCGGATCGCCAAGCGGCTGCCCGCCCCGGCCCCGGTGGTCGAGCTGGACGTCACCGACAAGTCCCAGCTGGACTCTCTGGCCGATCGGGTCGGCGAGCACGTCGACCGGCTCGACGGCGTGCTGCATTCCATCGGGTTCGCGCCCGCGACCGCCCTGGGCGGCGACTTCCTGGACTGCCCGTGGGAGGACGTCGCGACCACCGTGCACACGTCCGCGTACTCGCTCAAATCGTTGGCCGTGGCGGCGCTTCCGTTGATGACCGACGGCGGCAGCATCGTCGGCCTGGACTTCGACGCGCGGCAGGCCTGGCCGGCCTACGACTGGATGGGCGTGGCCAAGGCCGCCCTGGAATCGGTGACCCGCTACCTGGCCCGTGACCTCGGGCCGAAGGGGATCCGGGTCAACCTGGTGTCCGCCGGACCGATCAAGACCATCGCGGCCAAGTCGATCCCGGGCTTCTCCGACCTCGAGGACGGGTGGACCGGCCGGGCCCCGCTGGGCTGGGACACCGCCGACCCGACGCCGGTGGCCCGGGCCGCGGTCGCCCTGCTCTCGGATCTGTTCCCGGCGACCAGCGGGTCGATGGTCATGGTCGACGGCGGCTTCCACGCGGTCGGGTTCGGCAAGAAGGAGATCGGCCAGGAGGCCGGCTGACCGGTGCGGCCGGGCCGGCTCGCCCGGCCTCGACCGAGTGTGCAGGAGGTGCCCCATTACGCGTCGGAAAGGGGCACCATCTTCACACTCGGGGCGGGTCACCGGCTACCCGGGACCCGGGTCCCCGCCCACCCGCGGACCCCG
>NZ_JBMDXT010000491.1:0-3143 GCF_048594475.1 Nakamurella sp.
CATCAAGGAAATGAAGCTTCGGCCGAAGATCGACTCGCACGACTACGAGACCAAGAAGGGTCACGTCGTGCGGTTCCTCAAGGCCGGGGACAAGGTCAAGGTCACGATCATGTTCCGGGGCCGGGAGCAGTCCCGTCCGGAACTGGGCTTCCGTCTGCTGCAGCGGCTGGCCAACGATGTCGCCGATCTCGGCGTCATCGAGAGCGCGCCCAAGCAGGACGGGCGCAACATGATCATGGTGTTGGCCCCCCACAAGCAGGTACGACCCCGCCAGCCGCAGCCGGCCGACGCTTCCTGAGCGTCCGACCGGGACAGCGGCCGGGCCGGCGCAGGCCGGACCGGCCAAGCGATCGACCCCGGTACGAGCCGGCCCCGGCCGGTTCGGCGATGGAACCTGCGCCGCACCACCGCACCGCGCAACGAAGACGCAGGTGATCCACCCGGGTCACCACGACAGTGAAATGAGCGACATCGTCATGCCCAAGAACAAGACGCACTCCGGCACCAAGAAGCGGATCAAGGTCACCGGCAGCGGCAAGTTGACCCACGCCGGCTCCGGCAAGCGGCACAACCTGGAGAAGAAGTCCACCAAGATGACCCGGCGCATGGACGGCGCGAAGGTCGTCGCCCCCGCCGACGCGCCGCGCGTGCGTCGTCTCCTGGGCATCTGAGCCTTCTCCCACCGCACGATCCCATCCCCTTTTTCCCGGTCGCCCCGCGACCGGCTGACCGAGAAAGCCAGGTGCCACCATGGCGAGAGTGAAGCGGGCGGTCAACGCCCAGAAGAAGCGCCGCGTCGTCCTCGAGCGGGCCAGCGGATACCGCGGCCAGCGGTCCCGCCTGTACCGCAAGGCCAAGGAGCAGATGCTGCACTCTGCGACCTACGCCTACAACGACCGGCGCAAGCGCAAGAACGACTTCCGCAAGCTGTGGATCGTGCGCATCAACGCCGCCTGCCGCGCCGAGGGTCTGACCTACAACCGGTTCATGCAGGGTCTCAAGCTCGCCGGGGTCGAGGTCGACCGCAAGGTGCTGGCCGAGCTGGCCGTCAACGACCAGGCCGCCTTCGCCGCGCTGGTCAAGGTCGCCCAGGACACCCTGGAGTCCACCGGTGCCGCTGCGGCGGCCCAGGCTCCGACGGCCGCGGCCTGAACGCCGACCGCCCCCGCGCCGGACGCCCGGCCGACCGTGGGTCGGCCGGGCGTTCCGGGGTCCGGGACCAGGACGGCCCCGGCCGCGAGCCGGCCACGGACGGCGTGCTGACCGAGCGGTCGGTCCGCATCGTCGCCGCGCACAAGCTGCTGCGCCGTTCGCGCCGCACCGAGGCCGGGGAGTTCCTCGCCGAGGGCGCGCCCGCCGTGACCGAGGCGATCGCGGCCGAGGCCCGCGTGCCGGGCACGGTGCGCGAGCTCTACCTGACCGAGGCGGCCGGCTCGCGGCATCCCGAGCTGGCCCGTCAGGCGTTCGCCGTCGGGGTGCCGGTCACCCAGGTCACCGAGCGGGCCGCGGCCGCGCTCACCGACGCGGTCACCCCGCAGGGCCTGGTCGTCCGCTGCACGCTGCCGACCGCCACGGTGGAGGATCTGCTGGCCACCGGGCCCCGGCTGCTGGCCGTCCTGGTGCAGACCAGCGACCCCGGCAACACCGGCACGGTCGTCCGGCTCGCCGACGCGGCCGGCGCGGACGGGGTGATCGTCGCCGGGGCCGCGGCCGACCCGATCAACCCCAAGGCGGTGCGGGCCTCCGCCGGCAGCCTGTTCCACCTCCCCGTGGTCACCGCGCCGGACGCGGCCGACCTGATCGGGCAGCTCGGCCGGGCCGGCCTGTCGGTCCTGGCGTCCACCGGGCACACCGACCTGGAGCTGGGCGTCGCCGATCGGGACGGCATCCTGGACCTGCCCACCGCCTGGCTGTTCGGCTCGGAGGCGCACGGCCTGCCCGCGCCGATCCTGGCCGCGGCCGACGAGCGGATCCGGATCCCGATCTACGGCCGGGCCGAGTCCCTCAACCTGGCCGCCGCCGCGGCGCTGTGCCTGTACGCCAGCGCCGCCGCGCACCGCCGCGCCGGCTGATCCACCGCCCTGCGCCGCGCCTCAGGGCGATGGACCGGCGTCATCGGCAGGTTCGGAATCGATCCCGAACCTGCCGATGAGGCGCTCCGGCGAGGTCGGTGGGGGCGGTCGCGTCGGCCGGTGGGGGCCGGCGGCCGGTGAGGGTGGGGCGCTCAGCGCCAGCCGTACCGCTGCCGCAGCCGGGCCTCCACCGCGGCGTAGCTGGCCTTGGGCAGGCCCGCCGTCTCCCGCCGCATCCCGCCGGCGTGCACCCGGAACACCCGGTCGACATTGACCCAGGACGGCCGCCCGCTGGAATCCCAGCTGCCCGACCCGATCGCGACGAAGTCCGCGCCCTGGTGCGGCTTGGACGTCAGCTGCACCGCCAGGTAGGTCCCCGCCGGTTCGGCGGCCACCACCAGCACCGGCCGGTCCTTGCCGCGCCCGTCCCGTTCCTCGAACGGCACCCAGGTCCACACGACCTCGCCCGGGTCCGGGGCGCCGTCGCGGGCCGGGGCGTACGTCATCCGGACGGCCCCGACCCGGCCCGGGTCGCCCTCGACGGTGGCGGTCGGGCCGGACTGGCCCGGGGCCTCGGGCGCCGCCCCGGGCCGGCCCGGGGCGCCCGCCGGCCGGGTCGGCCCCGTCGAGGGGGCCCGGGACGGTTGCTTCGAGGGAGCCAGGCCGGCCCGGATCGTGTCGGAGAGCCGGCTCAGGAACGACATGAGGGCAACGTACCCAGCGGCCCGGCGCCGATCGCGCCCGAGTCCGGTCGCGCGGCCCGCGCCGGCGGCCGCCATCATGATCGAAAAGTGTCTTTATGAACTTATCCGTGACCCGATCGGCCGACGGCGGGATGCTTGTCCCCGACCGCCGGACAGGCGCGGGCGCCCACCGGCCCGCCGCGACCCGGCCCACCGAACGAGAGGCATCGAGACAATGGCTGTCGCCCCGTACGAGCTTGTCCGCGGATCCGGGGAGGTCGTGGCTCGGGTCGCGGCCCGGGGTCGGGCGGTGTTGTCGTCGCCGACGATCAATAAGGGGACGGCGTTCACGTTGGCCGAGCGGGAGCGGTTGGGGTTGACGGGGTTG
>NZ_JBMDXT010000492.1:0-2509 GCF_048594475.1 Nakamurella sp.
GCCACCACCAGCACCGCGAGCAGGTACCCGATCAGCGCGCCGGCCGTGTTCGAGGCCACATCCCGCAGGGTGCCGTCGCGCAGCGGCAGGGCCAGCGCCTGGATGGTCTCGATGGCCGCCGACGCGGCCGTCGCGGCCGGGACGACCAGCCACCGGTGCCGTCGCAGCACCAGGGCGCCGAAGAACCCGACCGGGACGAACATCACGATGTTCGAGGCGAACTCGATCCGGTCGAAGGTGATCCAGGTCGGGATGCCGTGGGCGTACCCGCGGAGCAGGAACGCGCGCAGCGCGCTCTGCCCGGACGCGTCCGGTGGGCCCGGCCACAACGTGATGATGCCGATGACCAGCGCAAACGTCGCCAGGGCGATGACCGACAGCACCCGCAACCGGCGCAGGACCGGCTCGGCGGAGTCGGGCCGGCTGAGCATCATGTCATCGTATCGACTGCCCGCGACCGCCCGGGAACTCTTTCGGAGCAACGGCCCCGGGGCGGGCGAAACGTTCGGTCGTCGGTAGCTGACGTCGCGTAACATCTGGATCACCGTCCGGCCTCAGGCTGGCCGATCCGGGCTCCCGGCCCCGACCGGGCCCTTACCCTCATCCGGTGACATTCACCGTCGGGTTCGACCTCGACATGACCCTGATCGATCCCCGGGCGGGGATCGTCGAGGTCTTCGACGTGCTCGCGGCCGAGACCGGCATCCCGCTGGACGGCCGGGCTTTCGTCACGCGGCTCGGCCCGCCGCTGCACCACGAGCTGGCCAGGTACCGGCTGGACGACGCCACCGTCCGCCATCTGGTCCGGCGCTATCACGAGCTCACCCCGCAGCTGGCCGTGCCCCGCACGGTGGCGCTGCCGGGGGCCGCCGACGCGGTCCGCGCGGTCGCCGATCGGGGCGGCCGGGCCGTCGTGGTCACCGGCAAGTACGCGGCGAACGCGGTGGCGCACCTGGAGGCGCTGGGCATCGAGGTGTCCGCCGTCGTGGGCGAGGTGTGGAGCACCGGCAAGGCCCCCGCCCTGCGCGAACTGGGGGCCGAGGTCTACGTCGGGGACCACATCGGTGACGTCACCGCGGCCCGGGCCGCGGACGCGATGGCCGTCGGGGTCGCCACCGGCCCGGTCGCCGCGGAGGACCTGGCCGCGGCCGGCGCCGACGTCGTCCTGGCCGATCTGACCCGCTTCCCGGCCTGGCTGTCGTCCTACCTGGTGGCGACCGTCCACTGAGGGTCCGGCCGAGCGGGCGCGCGGATGGTGCGGGTCCCGGCGCCGATCGGTCGATTCCCGGCCGTCTCCCGGCTTCCGGCCGTCCCGCGCCGGTCGGCCCGCCCACGGGCCGCCGGTGGCGGCCGTCCCGGGGCGGGCCGGTCAGCTCCGGTGACCGACCAGGCCCAGCAGGTTGCCCTCGGAGTCGCGCACGAACGCCTGGGACTCGACCGACCAGTGGCCGCCGAACACGCCCTCCTCGTCGGTGAAGATGTCGTGCGGCTCGGCGACGATCTCGACGCCGAGCTGCCGCAGGTGCTCGACCTGCTGCTCCAGCCCGTCGACCCGCAGGTAGACCAGGGCGGGCGGGGCCGACTCGTCCAGCAACAGCCGGGTGCCGCCGAGGTCGACGAACACCAGCGGACCGAAGCGGGCGATCTACGGCAGGCCCAGCGTCTCGGTGTAGATGGTGGTCGCCCGGTCCAGGTCGTCCACATGCTGCGCGACCTGCACCACCAGCGGGTCCCGGCCGCTCATCGCCCGGTCCCGGCCGCTCATCGCCCGGTCCCGGCGGCCGTGCCCGCCCCGCTCGCCGCCGGCGAAACCGCCCCGGCCCGGCGCTTCCCGGACCGGCGGGCCTGCCGGAACAGGCCCACCAGAGCGAGTCCGAAACCGACCGGCGCGAGCATGGCCGCCAGGTTGAGCCACAGCGGCAGATCGTGGGCGCCGGAGGCGAACAGCGCGAAGATGACGACGACGGCGATCAGTCCGAGCGCGAAGAGAACGACACCGGCGCGGACCAGCAGGGGGGCGTCACCCGGCGGCTTCGACATGAGGTCAGGATAGGTCGCCGGTCACGCTGCGCGCACGGGCGCGGATTGTGGGTCTGGGCACTCCGGGGCGCCGGTAAGCTGGAGAGCCGGTGCTTTCCCGGATGTGGCACCCCGGGCGGACGTCTCCGCCCCCGATCAGGACAGGTGAGTTGGGTGCCGAGCGGCAAGATCAAGTGGTACGACGCCGACAAGGGTTTTGGCTTCATCGCGCAGGACGGCGGCGGTGACGACGTGCACGTGCGCTCGTCGGCCCTGCCGGCCGGGGTCGGTGCGCTCAAGCCGGGCCAGAAGGTCGAATTCGGGGTCGCGGACGGTCGCCGCGGCCCGCAGGCGCTGCAGGTCAAGCTGCTGACCACCCCGCCGTCGGTCGTCGCGGCCACCCGTCGCCCGGCCGAGGAGCTACACGGCCTGGTCGACGACATGATCAAGTTGCTGGAATCCAAGGCGCTGCCCGACCTGCGCCGCGGTC
>NZ_JBMDXT010000493.1:0-7942 GCF_048594475.1 Nakamurella sp.
CGCTGGCCTCGGACTGCAACCCGGTGTCCTGCGGCAGCTCGTCGATGAACCTGGTGGTCGCCCTGGCGGTGCGCAGCTGCGGGCTGACCCCGGCCGAGGCGGTGCTGGCCGCGACGGCCGGGGGAGCGGCCGCGCTGCGCCGGCCGGACGTCGGCCACCTCGCGCCCGGCGCCCGGGCCGACCTGCACGTGCTGGACGCGCCGAGCCATCTGGCCCTGGTGCACCAGATCGGGATGCCGCTGACCGATCGGGTGATCCGGCACGGCGTGGCGGTCACCGGCTGAGCGCCGTGCTCCGACCCGGACGATTTTTCCCCGGTCCGGTCGCGCCCGGGCCCGCGGCGCGGGCCCGGTGAGGGATCATCGTGCCCGGTAGGCCGACCGGGGAGGCGCGACGGTGACACAGCCAACGACCACGACGCCAGGAGGGCGGCCCGCCCGGTCGGCGTACGACCGATGGGTGGCGGCCACCACCCGTCCGCTGGACGTCCTCGGCCTGATCTTCCTGATCGACTTCCTCATCGAGCGGCTCGTCCCCGACGGTCCGTCCTGGTGGGCGCCGTCGCTCACCCTCGTGTCGGTGCTGGTCTGGGTGGCGTTCGTCATCGACTACGTCGTCCGGCTGGCCCTGTCCCCGCACCGCTGGGCGTTCGTCAAGCAGCATCCGCTGGACCTGGTCATGGTGCTGCTGCCGATGCTTCGCGTGCTGCGGGCCATCCTGCTGATCCGGCGATCGTTCAAGAACGTCTCCACCGAGCGGATCGCCGGTTCCCTGCTGGCCATCGTGGCGGTGATCGTGGCCTCCGGGGCGATCCTCGAGTACGCGGTCGAGCACAACGCCCCCAACGCGAACATCACCACGCTCGGGCTGGCCTTCTGGTGGGCCATCGTCACCACCACCACGGTCGGCTACGGCGACACCTACCCGGTCACCCCCGTCGGCCGGGTCATCGCCTCGGTGATCATGCTGGTCGGCATCGGGTTGATCGGTACGGTGTCGGCCACCGTCGCGGCCTGGTTCGTCAAGCACAAGCCTCGGCGGCAACGGCGCCGGGCGGCCGGCGCCGGCGGGACGCCCGCCGACGGTGTCGACGGGGGTGTCGAGGGGGGTGCCGACGGGGGTGCCGACGGGGATGCCGGCGACGGTCTCGAGGACGGCCCGGACGGTGAGCCCGACGTGGCGGCCGCGCTCGCCGCGATGACCGCCCAGCTGCGCGAGCTGGCCGACCAGCAGGCCGAGCTGCGGCGGTCGATCGATCGGCTGAGCCTTGACGGGCGGCCTCCGCCCGGATAAGTTGTGCCTCCAAACAAATAAACGAACGGAGCGTCATGCCCCTGGTTGCCGGGGTCGATTCGTCGACCCAGAGCTGCAAGGTCGTCATCGTCGACGCCGACTCCGGCGCCCTGGTCCGCAGCGGTCGGGCCGCCCACCCCGACGGCACCGCGGTGCCGCCGGCGGCCTGGTGGTCGGCCCTGCAAGAGGCGATCGCCGCGGCCGGCGGCCTGGACGACGTCGCGGCGATCTCCGTCGCCGGCCAGCAGCACGGCATGGTCGCGCTGGACGAGCACGGCAATGTCGTCCGGGACGCGCTGCTGTGGAACGACACCCGCAGCGCCGACGCGGCCCGGCAGCTGATCGACGAGGTCGGCGCCCAGGAGTACGTGGACCGCACCGGGGTGGTGCCGGTGGCCTCGTTCACGGCCACCAAGCTGCGCTGGCTGCGGGACGCCGAGCCGGAGAACGCGGCCCGGGTCGCCGCCGTGGCCCTGCCCCACGACTGGTTGACCTGGCGGCTGCGCGGGTTCGGTCCGGCCGGCGAGAGCCCCCTCGGGCCCGATCTCGCCGAGCTCACGACGGACCGGTCGGACGCCAGCGGCACCGCCTACTTCTCGGCCGCCACCGGCGAGTACGACCGGGACCTGCTGGTCCGCGCGCTGGGTCACGACGCCGTGCTGCCCCGGGTGCTCGGGCCGGGGGAGGCCGCCGGCAAGGCCGGGCATCTGCTCGTCGGGCCGGGGGCCGGGGACAACGCCGGCGCGGCCCTTGGTCTGGGCGCGACCGAGGGTGACTGCATCGTCTCGATCGGCACGAGCGGCACCGTCTTCGCGGTCACCCCCGAACCCGTGCGGGACGCGACCGGCACGGTGGCCGGATTCGCCGACGCCAGCGGCGTCTTCCTGCCGCTGGTCGCCACGCTGAACGCGGCCCGGGTGCTCGACGCGGTGGCCGGGCTGCTCGGCGTCGACCACGGCGGCCTGGCCGAGCTCGCGCTGCAGTCCGTCCCGGGCGCCGGCGGCGCCGTGCTGGTGCCGTACTTCGAGGGGGAGCGCACCCCCAATCTGCCCACCGCCACGGCCTCGCTGACCGGGCTGACGCTGGCCTCGACCACGCGCCCGCACCTGGCCCGCGCGGCGATCGAGGGGATGCTCTGCGGGCTCGCGGACGGGCTCGACGCCGTGGTGCGGCAGGGTGTCCGGCCGGCCCGGCTGCTGCTGATCGGCGGGGCCGCCCTCAACCCGGCGGTGCAGGCCGTGGCCGCCCAGCTGTTCGGCGTGCCCGTCGTGGTGCCCACCCCGGGGGAGTACGTCGCCATGGGCGGGGCCGTGCAGGCGGCCTGGGTGCTCACCGGTCGGCGGCCGGCCTGGACCGTCGAGGCGGCCGCCGAGCTGCCGGCCGACCCGCAGCCGATCATCCGCGAGCAGTACGCGCGGGCGCAGTCCGCCTACTGAGCGAGCGTTCCCGCCAGAAGGGATCGCGGTCGATACTGCTGGCATGCGCAGCCGGCGCCCGGCGCCCGGGACGGGCATCGTCCGTCCCGGGTCGGTCCGAGCCGTCCGGCCGGCCGTGCTGCTGATGGCGGCGGTGCTCGTTCTGGCCGGTCCGACCGGGTGCACGGGGGCCGCGGAACCGGGCTGGACGGATGTCACCCCGCCCGGTGTGCATCCGTCGACCGTGTTCGCCGCGGCCGGCACGGTTCTGGTCGGCGGGCAGGAGGCGACGCCCGACGGCCGGCCGGCGCTGCGGCGGTGGGACGGTGCCGGCTGGGCGGTCGTGCCGGTGACGCCGGCCACCGGGTACGGGCAGGTCGCGACGTTCGTGGCCGGCGCCGTCGACCGGCAGGGTCGCGTCATGCTGATGGGCACCGCGACCGGCGGCGCGCACCTCAACCCGCGGTGGACGACCTGGATCGGGACCGTCACCGGTGAGGGGAGCGAGGGTGGGCCGACGGCCGGAGTCGTCGAGGAGCCGCAGACGGCGGAGACCTTCGGAGGCTGGGACGCCGGCGGCGTCACCGCCGTGACCTACGGCGCCGACCCGTCCGTCGTCGGCGCCTGGAGCGTCGGTGCGGGGGCGACCGGGATCGCCGTGTGGCGGCACCAGGGATCGACGTGGGTCCGGCAGGCGAGCCCGCCGGAGTTCGCCGGGGCGCCGCCGGCGATCACCGAGGGGGCGACCGCCGCGGCCGCCGTCGGTGCGATGACGGTGCTCGTGGGCCTGCAGACCGAGCTGACCGGCGGCACGGTGCACCAGCGCGCGCAGCTGTGGCGATCCACCGGCTGGCCGACCGCGGGGCCGTGGATCCGGCTCGACCTGGACCCGGCCCCGGCGTTGGCGACCGGATCGACCACCGAGCCCGCCACCGGATCGACCGGTCAACCGGGCACCGGACGGGCCACCGGGTCGCCCACGGGGCCGACGGTCCGGTCGTCGACCGCCGGGCCGACCGCCGGGGACCCGGGCAGCGACCGAGGCGCCGGCCCGGCCGCCGGGGGTACGGGTGCGGGCCCGACCGGTGCGGGTTCGGCCACCCCGGGGCCCCCGGACAGCGTGGCGACCGATGTGACGTGCACCGTCCAGGACTGCCTGGTCGCCGGGCGCCGGGACGGCCGGCTCGCGGTCTGGCGGGTGGCCGGTGACCGGGTCGAACCGGTGCCGGTACCGGACCAGGCCGTCGACCCCGCCGCAGCGCCTCGGATCGCGCGGGACGGCACGCGGACCGTGGTCGCTGTGGGGACGGGGCCGCAGACCCCGGCCCAGCTGCTGCTGGGAACCGGCGACGGGGACTGGGCGGCCGTGGCCGGCCCGCCGGGTGACGTCCGCGGGCTCGCCGTCGACGCGGGCGCCGTCCTGCTGCTGCGGCGGGACGCTGCCGGGACGCAGGACCTCCAGCGACGGCCGGCCTAGTGGCGCCCGGCCGGACCGCCCGGGCCGGACCGGGCCGGTTCGCATGCGGATTGGGCCGGTCGGCGGGCGGCGGACCGGGCCGGTTCGCGGGCGGCGGACCGAGCCGGTTCGCGGGCGGACCCGGGCATGACCCGCGACGCGGCGGCCCGAACGCGCCCGCCCGACCGGCGAGCCCGCTCGCGCGCAGCTCACCGGCGTCGCCGCGCCTACCGCGCGAACGCGGCGGCGATCACCGCCTGCTGCTCCACCTCGTGCACCTTGGCCGACCCGGCCGACGGCGCGGCCATGGCGCGCCGGGAGACGCGCTGCAGGCCGGTCAACCGAGGGAGCATCTCCGGCAGGGCCAGGGCCAGGAACGTCCAGGCGCCCTGGTTGGCCGGTTCCTCCTGCACCCAGCGGAAGTCCATGACGTTCGGGTACGACTCGAGCACGTGCAGCAGCTTGCGCCGCGGCACCGGGTAGATCTGCTCCAGCCGGACGATCGCGGTGTCGGTGATGTCGTGGGCCTTGCGGTACGCGTCGAGCTCGTAGTACAGCTTTCCGCTGGTCAGCAGCACCTTCTTGGCGTGCAGCGGGGCGACCGTGGTGTCCGCGATGACCGACTCGAACTTGCCGCCGGTGAAGTCCTTCACCGACGAGACGGCGGCCTTGTTCCGCAGCATCGACTTGGGGGTGAAGACGACCATCGGGCGGTGCACGCCGTCCAGCACGTGCCGGCGGAGCAGGTGGAAGTAGTTCGCCGGGGTGGACGGGACGGCGATCGTCATCGAGCCCTCGGCGCACAGCTGCAGGAACCGCTCGATCCGGCCCGACGTGTGGTCCGGACCCTGCCCCTCGTGAGCGTGCGGCAGCAGCAGGACCACGCCGGACTGCTGGCCCCACTTGGCCTCGCCGGAGGACAGGTACTCGTCGATGACCGACTGGGCGCCGTTGACGAAGTCGCCGAACTGCGCCTCCCACAACACCAGCGCGTCGCGGTTGGCGACCGAGTAGCCGTACTCGAAGCCCAGCGCGGCGTACTCGCTGAGCGCCGAGTCGTAGATCAGGACGCGACCCTGCTCATCCGAGAGATGCTGCAGCGGAAGGTATTCGGCGCCGGTGCTGCGGTCGATCAGGGCCGAGTGGCGCTGCACGAAGGTGCCGCGCCTGGTGTCCTGACCGGCGAACCGGACCAGCCGGCCCTCCATCGCGATCGAGCCGAGGGCGAGCAGCTCGCCGAACGCCCAGTCGATGCCGCCCTCGCGGGCCATCTCGGCCCGCCGCACCAGCACCTGCTTGACCCGCGGGTGCGGGGTGAAGCCCTCGGGGTAGTCCAGGGCGACGTCGGCGATGCGCTCCATCACCGACTGGCTGATCTTGGTCTCGACCCGCGGCGGGATCGGCTGCTCCGCCTCCACCGACGGGGACGGCGCGACGACGGCCCGCTCGAGCTCGCGGACCTCGTTGAACACCCGTTCCAGCTGGGTGTGGTAGTCGCGCAGCGCCTCTTCGGCGTCCTCGGGCGTGATGTCGCCGCGGCCGATCAGGGCCTCGGTGTAGATCCGGCGCACCGACCGCTTGCCGTCGATGATCTGGTCCATCAGCGGGTTGGTCCTCGACGGGTCGTCGCCCTCGTTGTGCCCGCGGCGGCGGTAGCACACCATGTCGATCACGACGTCGCGGCCGAACGTCTGCCGGTACTCGACGGCCAGCCGGGCCACCCAGACCGCCGCCTCGGGGTCGTCCCCGTTCACGTGGAAGATCGGCGCCTGGATCATCTTGGCCACGTCGGTGCAGTACTCGCTGGACCGCGACGACTCGGGCGCGGTGGTGAACCCGACCTGGTTGTTGATGATCACGTGCATGGTGCCGCCGGTGCGGTAGCCGCGCAGCAGCGACAGGTTCAGCGTCTCGGCGACCACGCCCTGCCCGGCGAACGCGGCGTCGCCGTGGATGGCGATGGGCATCACCGTGTAGCCCTCTTCACCCAGGTTCAGCATGTCCTGCTTGGCCCGGGCGACACCCTCCAGCACCGGGTCGACGACCTCCAGGTGGGAGGGGTTGGCGCACAGCGTGACGTCCACCTGGCCCTCGCCGAACGGGCGGATGTACTTGCCCTCGGCGCCCAGGTGGTACTTGACGTCGCCCGAGCCGTGCGCCTGGCCCGGGTCCATGTTGCCCTCGAACTCGCGGAAGATCTGCGAGTACGGCTTGCCGACGATGTTGGCCAGGACGTTGAGCCGGCCGCGGTGCGCCATGCCGATGACGACCTCGTCCATGCCGTACTCGGCCGACTTGTTCAGCGCCGCGTCGAGCAGCGCGATGACCGTCTCGCCGCCCTCCAGCGAGAACCGCTTCTGCCCGATGTACTTGGTCTGCAGGAAGGTCTCGAACGCCTCGGCGCTGTTGAGCCGGCCCAGGATGTACTTCTGCTCCTCCACCGGCGGCTTGTCGTGGATGACCTCGACCCGCTGCTGGATCCAGCGCCGCTGCACCGGATCCATGATGTGCATGTACTCGATGCCGACGGTCCGGCAGTAGGAGTTGCGCAGCACGCCCAGGATGTCGCGCAGTTTCATGTAGTCGCGGTCGTTGAACCCGCCGACGGCGAACTCGCGGTCCAGGTCCCACAGGGTCAGGCCGTGCGAGAGCACGTCCAGGTCGGGGTGCCGGCGCTGGCGGTAGTTCAGCGGGTCGGTGTCGGCCATCAGGTGGCCGCGGGTCCGGTAGGCGTCGATGATCTCGAGGACCCGGGCGGTCTTGTCGATCTGCCCGTGCCCGCCGGAATCGAGGTCGCGGACCCACCGCACCGGCTCGTAGGGGATCCGCAGCGAGGCGAACACGTCGTCGTAGAACTGGTCCTCGCCGATCAGCAGCTGGTGGATCCGGCGCAGGAACTCGCCCGACTCGGCGCCCTGGATGACCCGGTGATCGTAGGTCGAGGTCAGCGTGATGATCTTGGAGACGCCCAGGTCGGCCAGCGTCTGGTCGGAGGCGCCCTGGAACGCGGCCGGGTACTCCAGCGCCCCGACCCCGATGATGGCCGACTGGCCCTCCATCAACCGCGGCACCGAGTGGTTGGTGCCGATCCCGCCCGGGTTGGTCAGCGAGATGGTGGTGCCCTGGTAGTCCTCGGCGGCCAGCTGGCCCTGCCGGGCCCGGCGCACGACCTGCTCGTAGGCGCTCCAGAACTGGGTGAAGCTCATCGTCTCGGCGCTGCGGATCGGCACCACGACCAGGTTCCGCGCGCCGCCCTTGCCGGGCAGGTCGATGGCCAGACCGAGGTTGACGTGGGCCGGGGTGACCATGGCCGGCTTGCCGTTGACCTCGGCGTAGTGCCGGTTCATGTTCGGGTAGTCGCTGATCGCCCGGACGATGGCGTAGCCGATGAGGTGGGTGAAGGAGATCTTCCCGCCGCGGTTGCGCTTGAGGAAGTTGTTGATGACGATGCGGTTGTCGGCCATCAGCTTGGCCGGCACGGCCCGGACCGAGGTGGCGGTCGGCACCTCCAGCGAGGACGTCATGTTCTTGACCACCATGGCCGCGGCGCCGCGCAGCGGGGTGGTGGTCAGCCCGTCACCCTCCGCGTCGTGCGCGGCCTTGGCCGCCTTGGCCGCCTTCGCGGCCATCATGTCGTCGGGGGTGGCCGTGGTGGCCGGCCGCTTGACCGGTGCCGCCGGGGCCACGTCGACGTTCTCCTTGCCGCCGGCCGGCGGCGTCGGCCGGGCCGCCGGACTGGCCGCGGCGGCCCGCTGCGGCCGGCTGGGCGGGGGCGGCG
>NZ_JBMDXT010000494.1:0-10693 GCF_048594475.1 Nakamurella sp.
AAGGGTCAGTGTTGCAGACCACCCTGTAGGAAATCGACAATAGCAAGCCGTGAACCAACGAAAATGGCTAGGTGCGATTGTGCTGACCGATACCGGAACCGGCCGGGTTGACGAGGCCCTTTCAATGGATGTGCCCCTATCTCAAGCGTATGGCGGGCGAAGGGTCATCGAACTAGATGTTGGCATATCCGATAAGGACTTCAACCAGCATTCCAAGGAACTCGGTGTCGACGTTAAGAAGGTTGCACCCTTACCCCCCGATAACGATACCTCTAAGCCTATTGATGTCCGCGCGTACGCTACGGTATTTGCTGATGTTCTGCGGCACCAGGGCCTGCCGGACGAAGCACTAGCGGCATTCGATCAAGCACTTAGTGCAGCAACCTACAACTTGCAATCTAAGGCGACCGTTAAACAGATCGGCGAGGCACTCACGACCCCAATTCCGCTAGAACGCCTACCGGAAACATGGTGGATGCGCTTCGATCGCTCCAGGATTGGCGATCTTATTCCGAAGCCACTCGTGTCGACCATGCCTCTTGGCGCGGGGCTAGTAGGTTCCAGATCCGTATCGGAGGTCACTACGCCTGAATCTACACCGACAAAGGCACCATTAGAGTTGCCGCTGATGCCGCAGTTCTCAACCGCAATACAATACCTGAAACAAGGCAAATACGTCCTGCCCAGAGCGACGTGGCAGGGAATCGTGGAACTCCAGGCCTACGAACCCGGCGATTCGCAGCCGCGGTTCTTTCTAATCGAAGAATATGCCATAACGTCGGCCCTTGGCAGATACGGCATGGGACGGACCGTCCGCACGTTCTCGTTGTTTCCTGGAGAGGCAACCGAAATTGTAATGAAGACTTGGCGAACCGACGACGCCAAGAGCGCTGCGGCGACCACAATCATGGACTCCTTCGGCACAACGTCTGCGAGCACTTTCAACACTCAGCTCGAAAAATCAGCCGGATCCAAGTCTGCCACGTCGACCGGTAACTCGTACACAAACGAGTGGCATGCGAGCGGAGGCTTCAGTCTGTTCGTGACCGCTGAGGCGGGCGGAGGTGAAACACGGGCCGAGCAAGCGCACTCTAGCCGAGAAAGGTTCGCTAGTGAATCAGCCAAGGCTGTTATGGAGCATGCTGCGACGGCAAACGCGAACCGCGATTCTACCGTGAGTAGCTCGCAGGAAATCCATACGGCGACCGGGCGCGAGGAAACAACGACCCGGAGTCTCCGAAACGTCAATCTTCGACACTGCCTCAATATCGTATTTCGGGAACTCAATCAAGAATACATTACGAACTTACATTTGGTCGGGTTTCGGGTCGGCTTTCAGAATGGGCGCATCGGTTCGTGGCGAGAAACCCCCCTAGCGGGATTGCGCGATTTTGTCGTGCAGTTTGTTTCCCTCGAGGAAGTGGATTCTGTTTGTAGCAAGATTGTCAGGTTATGTGCGAACGTTTTTGACGGTAAAGGGAAGCCAGTTCGTGTACTTGAGGAGATAAAATGGAAATCCGACGGATCCGATATTGAAGTTAGTGATGCAAAACCGGATGCAAACGGCGATTTCCCTCCGCCCGGCAGCATGCGTACGTATAGGTTCAAACCTGGCTGCCTTGGAGATCAGCAAAGCGTCGCTGGCGTTGTTCTCAACAGGACGACCGTCATACTTAGGACTGACAGCGTGGTGGCCGATGCGTTGCTGAGCAAGGGCGAAGCACTCGATAGCTACGCAAGAGGCAGGCAAGAGGCAGACGTCAAGGCTGCTGTGCTCTCGAACGAGCGCGCGAATGCCGAGGCTGCGGCGATCAGCGCATCTACTAGAAGGGCGGATGCAATAACAGAAGGGCTGAATGCCATCACGGATCCAATTCAGAGGGTCGAGGCATTCGGCAAGACCTTCCGTCCGGTGGTCGTGGATGGTCAATCCGTACATTTAAACGTCTAATAGGCAGCGGGATGACTTGCGCCACAACAACGCTGGGCAGGTTAGTTAACTCCTCGAGCGGTCCGTTTGGGTCGTGATCTGCCAGGGAGACCTAATGCCCCTGAGACCGCTATGTCGCACAAGTGATTACGGCACGGAGCCGGAAGGGTGCTAACCCATGAGCGATTCAGCCATTGTCGCCGGGTACAGCGGGATTACGGCGTCTGGAGCCGGATATACTGGGGCCGCTGCGGTCACCGGCTCAACTGGAGGAGCCTCAACGGCTCCTCAAGTTGATCATCAGCGCGTTGGCTATGAAGGCGTGGTTGCTGCCGGACCCCCGGTAATTGGCAACCTAGATGTTGGCTTTCTCCCGGTTGTAGGTCAGTTGGGCGCGAACACCACATCTAGATCTGCCCCGCCGGTCTCAGTTGACGACTCTAGGGTTCCCTCTGCTCCCCAGGGAGGCCCGTCCCTGTATGACAGTGCTCTAATTCCCCCGTGGCCCGGAAGGTCACGGGCCGGTGCAGCGGCGCTTTTCGGTTCGGCCGAGGAGCTAGAACCTACAATCAATACTACCGGTCCAGAGGATAGACCGCCGTGGTGGCCGGCGGCCACAAACGGTATTTCTTTTGAACTGCAGAGTGCCTGGGAGCTTCCCCCACCTTCCGGTGTTGTCGCAGAACTTCCGCTACCACAGACCCAGGTTCTGAGCTGGCTCCAGCACCACCGACAAGAGATCATTTCTGCGGAGCTAAAGTTCGGTGTGGATCGCCGTGCGATAGCAGGGGCAATTGCGTGGGAGGCATTGGAGAACTCACGCACTGCTTCCATACGTGCGGTGGGCCCCGGAAAGGTTCACGTCAACGCGGACGTGGTCACGGAGATTGAGACCTCGGGTTATCTGCCGGAGCGCTCATCGTCGGAGCGCAGTGTTCTGTTGCGCCAGCCTGGCCCCGCAATCGAGTACGTTGCCGCCATAATGTCGGCAAAGGCTAATATCGCCGAGGAGCTTGGATTTCCAAGCATTCGCAATAGGCCGGACCTCCTTGCCCAAGAGTATGTCGCTCGGAGCTTGCAAGAGTGGCGCGACCTGCTCGCGGAAAAGACCAGCAAAGAATTTGTCGTTGCCGAGGATATGGGACTTTGGACGGGTCGTCACCTGCCGTATCTCGAACGAGGTGTCGGTCGTCCGACCTCCGGGGTCCTCGAGAGGCGCGGCCATAGATAGGTGGCGAGGCATTGCGGAGTCGCGATCTGCATGACCGATGATAGGCTACCGGAGGTCTGGGCCTTACTAACGCGGATTTCCATGCCACGGGTTGACCTCAAGGTCTGAGGTGGTCGGATTACCTGCCGGCAGCGGAATCTGCTGCGGGTCGGGCTCAACGGGGATCGGCGCCACCCACGTTCGGTTCACTGGTTGAGTCCATCATGCTGTTCACTATCAGAATCTGCTCCGCACCATCGCTCAGGATGAGGGGCACCGCACCGGCCAAGGACCGGGCCCGCGGCCGGGTCATGGAGCTTCGCCACCAGGGCCTGCCCAGCCACGAGATCTCCGCCCGGCTGGCCATCGAAGGCACCCCGCTGAACCCCCGGCACCATCATCACCTCCAACATCATCGCCAGCGTAGGCTCGGCGGGTGATTCTGGCGCCCGTCGCTCGACGCCCAAGCGGATACGCACCCGAATGGCATCACGGTTCGCGTCGGCCTAGGTCGGCTATCGAAGCAGTACAGCAGTGCCACCTGCGAAGACGGCGTGATCTGCCAGTACCCGCCAGCTCATATCCGCGTTCGCATCGAAGAGCGCAGCCGGAGCGCCGTGCCTGACTCCCATTCAGCTGTTCCACAATGGAACACCTGGATCGCGCCCCGTCGGAATACCGGGTCACGACCCCGTGCTTCCAGCAGCAGATCGAGCGAGCCGCTCCTGCATTTCAAGGACGATCACCAGCGTTGCGGTCCGGCGGCCGAGCCGGCGCACGTGCGGAGTAGCTTCCCAGGCAGCATGGATTCGATCATGGTCGGGGCGACACACCGGAATTAACGACTCGTAGTCCTCTTCGCCGAGGTTGCCGTAGTCGAGGTGGTGCAGGTCGACGGGCCGCGCGCGGCAGACGACACAGGCGGCGAGTTCGTGGGTTCGTTCCCAGTGTTCGCGGAACCAGCGACGTTTCCGGGCGACCCAGGCCGGGCTGTTCATGTAGTCGGCGTACCGGCCGCGGCGGGGCCAGCGGCTGGGTGTCCAGGCCGATCCCGGGCGAGGCGCACGCACGTCAGTTCTCCTCGGGCGGTTCGGCGACCACCGGCTCCGCGGACGCGGTTCGCGTGATGGTGGATTCGACCTCCTCACGGCCGGCGAGGAGCGCCGTGCGGTCCTTGCGGCGGTAGTAGGCGGTCATCCGGACGAGCATCGGGTCCAGGCCTTTGTAGAACATGAGCATCGTGCCTTCGGGTAGGCCGCGGATCTCGCCGGTGGTCAGCACCGCTCGGGTGCGGGTCTGCTCCGAGTACGACCGGCCGGAGCCGAGGCCAAGCAGGCCGTCGCCCTTGCCGGTGGATGCCTGCCAGGAGGTTTCGTCGCGGTCGCCGGCGATGGCGGCGAAGTCGCGGAGGTTCTCGGCGTCGGTGACGCCGCCGAGGATTCCGGTGATGGTCGCCGAGTCCCAGATCGCCTTGGCTGCGTCGCTGCCCCAAGATCTGGCCATCTGCGCCCGTGACTGGATGACCGCGATCGTCACCACCCCGGATCCGCCGTACGCCGACACGTAGGTGGGCAGCGCCGGCAGCGGCGCCCAGTTCGCGATCTCGTCGAGCACCAGCGTCAGCGGCGGGTCCAGCCGTGACCTTGGTGAGTGGTCGGCCAGGTCCTTCGCGGTGCGGGTGATGTCGGCGACCAGGCACTGCAGAAGCCGGGACGCGGGGTCGTCGGCCTCGGCCAGCAAGTAAAGAGTGCCCCGGCTGGCCAGGAACGCGGTGGGGTCGAAGTTATCTCCCGGGCAGGGGTCGAAGCGGCGCCGCACCGAGTGCAGGTCCAGCCCGGCCAGGGACTTACCGACGCCGGCCCACACATTGCCGCGGAACTTGTCGTCGCCCTCGACGACCTGGGCCAGGGTGTCGGCCCAGCCGGGTTCGACCCGTTCCCCGGAGCCGGTGTCGCGGCCGTCCAGGTCCTGCAGAGCCGCGAGCGCGGAGCGGGCGGCCACTGCCGATTGGGACCACCGCCACAGGTCGTCGATGCCGGTGTTGGACCAGGCCGCGGCGTGCAGCAGGGTCTTGATGACCTTCTCGGTCCAGCCCTGCCAGAACGAGGCGTCCTCCACCCCGGAAGAGGACCCGGCCGCGAGCACCTGGGCGCGGGCCGCGGCGATACGGCCGTCGCGGCAGCCCTGGATCGGTGACCAGCGCACGATCTCCGGAAGCCCGTCCATCGACCCGTCGGTTGCGATCACGGCGACCGGTCCCACCTGCCGGCGCTGCGAGATCGTCACCGATAGCACGTCGGGTCGGGTGGAGGTCGCGACCACGGCGGCGGGGGCGTCGAGGATGCGGTTGTTCACCACGTACACGCCCTTGCCGGCGCCGGACGGGCCAAGCAGGACCACGGAGTCGCGGACGCTGGTCCACACGCTCACGCCGCGTGCGGTCCCCCAACACCAGCCCAATTCCCGCGGTGAGATCCGACCGTCAAGGGTGGGGCGGAGTTCGGGGGCGCTGCGCCGTAGGCGCTTCGGGCCGACCGCGGCCCGGATCGCCCGCGCGGTGGCCATCCCGGGCCGGCTCTCCATCTCAGCGAGATGGCTCCGGCGCCGGGTTCCGCCGCGCACCTTGACGACGGCGGCGACCGTCAACGCGACCAGCGCCGCGATCGAGATGGTGGTGATCCACCAGTAGGCCGGCGCGTCCGGCATCGCCGAGTCCCACGCCGCTGCCGGGTGGTCGCGGTCGGCGAGCAGCGCTCGGGCGCCCGAGGTGACTGGGCCGGCGGCGAACCCGTTCCCGCTCAGCAGGCTGGCGGCCTGGCCGCCCAGCCACAGCAGCAGGCAGCCGGCGACGACGAGCAGGACGATGCCGGTCACCGCCCAGTCAAGGTCGGCGGGACGGTTCGGGGTCTTCGCCTTCGGAATCAGCACACCCCTCAGTGCCGCCCGACGCGGTGACCAATCCAGCGGTCGCCCGAGTACCACCGCGGCAAATTGCCAGGACGAGCTGGCCCGAACCGATGTGCGCCAGCTCAGCTTCACACAGGGGCGCCGTTCGCTGCCGATCAGCCGGTCGGATCGGCTCCCCCGCTGCGCTCCGCCGCACGCCCACCCGACCGGATCCGCCGCGCCCGCCACCGCCACCCACCGCACCAATGGATTGGCGATTAACGGCGCCGACGCCTTCGCGGCCGAAGATTGGCGCGGGGCCCGAAATGCCTTGGTGGACAGGCCGCGCAGCGGCCTGACAGTTCGGGTCGCCCACATGGCTCCCCGCCCTTCCGGCGGGCCGACCGAGCGGTCGATGGTACGGGCTCGGGTCAAGGGCTGCGGCGATGCCGCCCAGTGCCGATCCGTTCGGGTGAAACCGCTCCCCCGCTTCGCTCCTCCACGGATCCACGCCGAACCGATCCGCCCCGGTCGTCATCGCGCCTTCGGCCCCTTGCCCCGACCCCCGATCACAGCCGTGATCGACCCGCCGGAAGAACGGCTGGCCCCGACAAACACCTGCCCCCGCGCGGCACCACCAAAAGGACACGAATCATGCCCACCACCCAGCATCACAACTCCACCGAGCGGCGAACCGTCCGGATCCCCGGCAGTCAGGACCACTCCGGCCACCACCCGATCACCGTCACCCTCCGCTGGGCCTGCCCGACCTGCGGCGGACCCCGCGGCGAGATCCGGCCGGCGATCTCCTACGACGGCTCCCGCCAGCTGGCCTGCGACGGCTGGACCAACCCCTGCGGACACCTGGACACCTACGCCGCCGTCCGTGTTGAGGCGCGGCACCACGACAACGGCTGAACGCCACCGACAGCTCCCAGCCGCCGACGGCACTACCGGGTGGCCACCACCGTCACCGATCGAAAGGACCGGAACCATGGGCTACCTCGTCCGCACCGTCACCGCGATGCAACTGCACCTCGGCGACGTCGTGATCCCCGACAAGGGACCAAGGCAGCACGTCACCCTGCACCGCATCCAGGGTGCCCACCCTGTCGTCGCCGTCCAGTACGCCGAAACCCCCGGCGCCACCACCCTCTACCCGCCCAGCATGCCGCTGCTCGTCGAGATCTCCGACGACCCGGCGCCGACCCCGTCGGCCGGGCGGAGTCTGTGATGACCGAAGTCCAGGAACATCACGCTCAGCTCCGCGCCTGGGCCGAGGGACTCTATGGCCTGGAAGCGGCCACCGAGCTGCTCATCCGCGGCTTCAACGGACGGTTCGCCGACCCCGGCTGCCCATGGGTGCATCCGACCGCCTCCGGGCACTGGATCGACTTCGACTCCATCCCGAGCCTGACCGGGGCCCTGTCCGGCGGCGAGCGGCGGTTCCTGCAAATCACCGCCGCCCTCGACGACGGAGTCACCACCGTCAATCTAGGCCGCTGCCTGGCCGGTCTGGACCGCCAGCACGTCCACCTCGTGCTCGCTGCGGTCGCCCACACCGCCGGTACCCACCAGCACCAACAGCTCACCGTCCGACACGACGGCGGCCTCACCGTCGACCGACCCGGACCTATGTCCCGGTGGGACCAGGCGCCGCCACCACCCGAGACGCCCAGCCGGGAAGGCGGAATCGGCCGATGAGCGCCTACAGCGGCCCTCACCCGTTGGCCGCAGCGGCCAGGCGTGCGATCCATACGAGCGTTCAGCGCCCGCCCAGCGCCGGTCAGCACATCCAGGCCATGGTCAGCATCGCCGGCGAGCAGCAGCTCCAACTCGACACCCATGGCTCGGGCAATCGCCGCGACTGGGGCGGACACATCGCGCTGTCCAGCGACAACCTGCTGATCTACCTGCACGACCAGGTCGCCGCCCGCATGTACGCCGCCGCCTGGATCGACGCCTGGTACATCGCCTCCCAGCTGCCCGAGAGAGTCGACACCAGCCCATCAACCCACGGCCCGGTCACCATGGTCCAGGCACACGGCTCGGATGCCGTCGACCATGTGCACGACGTCGCCCGGAACGTCGCCCTGATCAAGATCGGCGGGCTCACCTGGCGCATCCACGACCAGGCCGCCTGGGCCAGCACCGAGCAGAAGTGGCGGGAGGTCTCCGCGCTCGCCCCGATGGTGCTCCCGGTCCGCCGCTACGAGCCGTCCCGCAAGCCACCGACGACCGAGTACGAGCGTCCTGCAGGTGGCGAGAGTCGCGGTCCCGCGCCAACTCTGTGATCCGGGACAGGATCGCGTCAGGTCTCGACGTCGTAGTGCCGATGGACCCAGCACCGCGACCCGATGCCCGGTGTCGGTTGCAGCCAGGGAGGTCGCAAACCGGCCGGCAGTCCTCGTGATACCAGTCCCTCCCCCGCGACCTGGTACTCACCGTGACGGGCTGCCGGCAGGTTCCGCATTGCACGATCTTCGTAGGCATGACCAAATTATCGCACATCTGTTCGACTCGGACCCGACTTCGGGTCGGGGGCTCACGCACAGCGCCCAACCGGTCTCGTCGGCCTTCTCGGGATCCTCATTCGCCTGGGTCGTCGGTCTGGAGCCGTTCCAGGTTCTCCGCGGTGCGGCGGTAGGCCTGCTGCGTGTACTCCTCGATTTTGGACCGTTCGACCCGCCCATTGGTTGCGGCCGCCGATCTGGATCCCCTGTAGGTCACCGCTGCGAACGAGCGCGTAAGTCTGGGAGTCCGAGATCCGCAAGATCTCGCTTACTTGGGACAAGCGCAGGAAACGCGGCCCGTTCGACTCTTCGCTCACGTCCTCATCCTGCCCACCCCGACGACCGTCCGACCCTGAAACTCGCTCTGGCCTGGGCGTTTGTCCCCATGCCCGAAATTCATCCACAGTCTGGCGGCGCCCGTTGGCGGCCGCCGCGAAGGAGCACACAGTGAGCGCCATGTACACGATCACGATCAGCGTCGCCGGCATCGACCCGCAGACCTCGGGCGCTTCGGATCTGGAGCAGACCCTGCAAGCGGTCGAGCAGGGTCTGGCCGGCCGGGTCCAGCCGGGCCGGCGGGTGCGGTGGGAGATCGGCTGCCCGAGTGGCCGCACCGCGGTCGGCAGCCTAACCGTCAACGCCGCCGGCAGCGACGGTGGGCGAGAGATCGCCGAGCACCTCGAACTTGTCTGTGACGTCCTGACCGAGGAGGCCCGTGATGGCGGGGTTCGAGCCTGACATTGCCCAGCAGCCGTCGGTGGCCCGGTGCCTGGGCAGCGCGGTCCTGGTCCTCGTCGGCGCGGTCGCTCTCGCCGTCGTCCTGTACTTTCTCGTCGTGATCGGCGCGATCATCCTGGGCGTCGCCGCGGTCCTCGTGCTGGGCCGGTTCGCCGCGCGGTTGATGCCCTGATCAGCCGTCGGCGGCGGTCTGGGCGGTGTTGGCGCCCCAGAGTTCGGCCAGTTCTTCGATTCGCTCCCGCAGGCGTGGGTCGGGCAGGTGGGTGCGGCCGAGAGTGACCGGTCCGTGCAGGTTCTCGTTGCGGCCCAGTCCGACGGCGCCGCCGTCGCAGCGGTAGAGGGTGACGGTGTCGCCCCAGCTCAGCTGGTGGGTCTCGTAGTCGGTGGCGCAGGTGATCTCGGCGCCGTCGCCGAGAACGGCCCGGCCGCCGATGCGCAGCGCGCCGGAGATGGTCGCGGTGCCGCAGACGACCGCGTGACCGCCGATCTGCGCCCGCCCGGTCACCCAGGCGTCGTCGGTCACCAGGGCCTGGCCGTGGACCCCAGGCGTGGCCGTCCACGACGGCGCCGCCGGCGACGGTGGCGTCACCGAAGACCTGACCGTGTCCGGCGACCGAGGCGTTCCCGCGGATGACGGCCCGCCCGAACACCCAGGCATCGCCTTCGACGGTGGCTCGTTCGATGACGGCGGACCAGCCGGAGAGCACGGCGCGGCCGCGGACGGTGGCGGTGCCACTGAGCATGGCGTGTTCGGTCAGGATCGCGGCGTCGGCGACGGTCACCGCGCCGAGCGCGACGGCCTCGCCGCCGATGGTTGCCCGGTCGCGCACGTCCGCGCCGGCCGCGACTCGATCGGACGGCGAGATCCGGGTCAGGTCCTCGGCCGCCACCCCAGCCGGATCTGGAGCTTGGGACGGTCGGTGGTGCAGCAGCCGGGTGATCCGCCGGTTGACGAGCGTCATGGCGCCTTCCTCAGGTTCGGAATCTCTACTGTTTTCGGTTCCCGCGGGTTCGGCGGTGCCTGAATCCCCGGGATTGGATGCCGGACTGGGTCTCTCCTGACGGAGAACCGGATTGATGTTCCGTCGGGATTCTCGACGGTTTGGTGGTATTGTCGACGGATGCACTCTCCGAGTGAACAGTGCAGTCGATGAAGCTCGCGGTGGTGCGGAGCATCGGTTCCCCGCGCGGGTTGCGCACGGCGCAGGACGTCGAGGACTTCGAGCAGGAGATCGTCGATCAGTACGCGTTGTCGATGGCGGCCGCCGGCCTGAGCGACACTCATGTGCGGCAGACACGTTCGGTGGTCGTGGAGTTCGCGCGGTCGATGCCGGGTCCGTTGTGGTGGGCGGCGGGGGGACAACCCCACCCGGTACAGGCCGCGCCCCCCGCCGCGGGCCCCGCCCGGTGCAACCC
>NZ_JBMDXT010000495.1:0-15295 GCF_048594475.1 Nakamurella sp.
CGGGCGATGGACCGGCTGACGTTGGGCTGGGCCATCCCGGTGGCCCGGGCCGCCCCGGCCAGGCTGCCGTGGTCGGCGACCGCGACCAGCGCCTCGACCGCGGCCAGATCGGGCCAGGTAGCCATATCCGCAGGATATGCCCCCGGTAGCGGATCGACGCCTACCGGCGGACGGGGCGGCGCCGCAGGCTGGAGCCATGACCGCCACGCTCCGCTCCGCCGCCACCTTGACCGCCGTCCGAGCCGCCGACCGAGCCGCCGACCGGACGGCCGACCGGGCCGGCGCTCCGGCGGTCGGGCCGGCGGCCCGCGGCGTCCTGCCGCCGGCCGGCCCGGCCTGGTACGGCGCGGTGATGGGGACCGGCATCCTGGCCACCCTCACCCAGACGCTGGCCCCCGGCGCCTGGACGGCGCGGCTCTGGCTCGTCCTGGGCTGGGCGCTGCTGGTCGGGCTGACCGCCGCGTTCGCGCGGCGCTGCGGGCGGCGGCCGGGCACGCTGGCCGGGAGCCTGCGACCCGACCAGCTGCCGCTGTGGGGCATGGTGGCGATGGGCCTGCTGTCGGTCGGCGCCGCGACGGCGACCGTGCTGCCGCCCTGGTGGCCGGCCGCGACCGGCGCCGCCGTGCTCGCCGACGGGCTGCTGTGGGTGGCCGGCACCGCGCTCGGGCTGGGCACGGCGATCGGCTTCGCCGCCGTCCTCGTCCGGTCCACGCCCGGCCCGCCGAGCACGGTGTGGGGGCTGGCCGTCGTCCCGCCGATGGTGTCGGCCACGGTCGGCGCCGGCCTCGTTCGCCACCTGCCGCCGGCCCTGCAGTTCCCGCTGCTGCTGGTCCTCGCCGCCTGCTTCGTCCTGTCCCTGACCCTGGGCGCGGTCATCTTCGCCCTCGCCTACCACCACCACTGGCGGGTCGCGCGGCTGCCGATCCCGGCGAGCACGACGGCCTGGATCCCGTTGGGCGTCGTCGGGCAGTCCACCGCCGCGGCGCAGGCGATGGCGGTCGCCGCCGCCCCCCTGGTTCCCGCGCCGGTGGCCGGCATCCTGCAGACCGTCGCCAACGACTACGGCCTGCTGATGCTCGCGGGCGGTGTCCCGCTGGCCGGCTGGGCGGTCGCCATGACGATCCGCGGGTTCCGCGCGCGGATGCCGTTCGTCCCCGGGTGGTGGTCGCTGACCTTCCCGATCGGGACCCTGGCGCTGGGCAGCCACCTGCTCGGCGTCGGCACAGGGATCACCGCCTACCTGGTCGCCGGCCTCGCCTGCTGGGTGACCCTGTGCGGCACCTGGCTGCTGTGTGCGGTGGCCAGCATCCGGGCCCTGCTCGGAACTCGGACGATGACGAGGTCGACCTCGTAGCGTTGGCCATCGGCGTCCCGGGTCACCAGCGTCAGGCCGTCCAGTGCGGCCACGGGCGTCCCGGCACGATCGATGATCACTTCCTCGCCTCGCTCCACCCGCTCGATGATGCGCGACAGGCGGGTCGTGTCCTCATGCACGTTGACATGCGCGGGATCCGCCGACATCGTCACCGTCCCCCGCTCGGTCAGGTCCTCGGCCTATCCGCGGGATTCGACGTCTCGGCTGGTCCGAACACCTCCGCCACACCCCAGACGGCCCGGTCTCCCGTCCTCGATGCCGAGGTCGATGATGAAGCCGTGCCCACATCGACGATCCTGCGCGGCGGCCACGTCCTCGACCTGACCGACGGGACGTGGCGCACCGCCGACGTCCGGGTGGATGAGGCAACGATCACCGCGATCGGCCCCGGATTGGCCGAGCGCGACGCCGACGAGCTGGACGTGACCGGCCGGTACCTCATGCCGGGCCTGATCGACGGGCACGTGCACGTCACGGCGTTCTCGGCGGAGCTGCGGGACCTGGAGGAGACCGCGGCGTCGTACGTGACCGCACACGCCGCCCGGACCATGCGGGCGATGCTGGGCCGCGGCTTCACCAGCGTGCGCGACATGGGCGGTGCCGACCACGGCCTGGCCCGCGCCCAGGCCGAGGGTCTGCTGCCCGGGCCCCGGCTGTTCTTCTGCGGGCACGCATTGAGCCAGACCGGCGGTCACGGTGACATGCGGCTGCCCGGCGACGACCGACCGCCGGCGGCCGGGCTCGGGCCAGGGATCAGCACGGTGGCCGACGGGGTGGACGGGGTCCGCCGGGCCGCCCGGGAGGAGCTGCGGCGGGGGGCCGATCACATCAAGATCATGGCCTCCGGCGGCGTCGCCTCCCCCACCGACCGGATCGACTCGACGCAGTTCTCGATCGCCGAGATCGCCGCCGCGGTCGAGGAGGCCGCCGCGGCCAACCGGTACGTGGGCGCCCACGCCTACACCGCGCGGGCGATCAACCGGGCCCTGCGGGCCGGGGTGCGCAGCATCGAGCACGGCAACCTGCTGGACGCGGAGAGCCTGACGTTGCTCCGGACCCGCGACGCGTTCCTGGTGCCCACCCTGGTCACCTACTGGGCGCTGCAGCGGGAGGGGCGGCAGCACGGCCTGTCGGCGACCAGCTGGGCCAAGGTCGAGGCCGTGCTCGACCGCGGGCTCGCTTCGGTCAGGCTGGCGCACGAGGCCGGTGTGCGGATCGTCTTCGGCTCGGATCTGCTCGGCGGCATGCACCGCTACCAGAACGAGGAGTTCCGGCTCCGGGCCCAGGTGCAGCCGCTCATCGACGTCATCCGGTCGGCGACGACCACCGCCGCCGATCTGCTGGGCCGGTCGGGCACGCTCGGCGTGCTGGCGCCCGGCGCGGCGGCCGACCTGCTCGTGCTCGACGCCGACCCGCTGGCCGACGTCACGGTGCTGGCCGACATCGGGGATCACCTGCGGGCGGTGGTCCAGGGCGGCGTCGTCGTGCACGGCGCCCTCGGACCGTCCCCGCGGTAGGCCGGGCTACGCCACGGCGCCCGCGGTCACCCGCCCGTCGACCAGCTCGACCACGTCGTCCAGCCGGGGCAGCTGGGCCAGGTCGTGGGTGACCAGCAGGGTCGCGGTGCCCTGCTCGGCGGTCAGCCGCAGGATCAGCTCGACGACGGCGGCCCCGGCGGCCGAGTCCAGCGCGCTGGTCGGTTCGTCGACCAGCAGCACCGCAGGCCGGTTGACCAGGGCCCGGGCCAGGTTGACCCGCTGGCGCTGCCCTCCCGACAGCTGGTGCGGGCGGCGGTCGGCGAACCCGTCCAGGCCGACGGCGGCCAGCAGCTCCCTCCCGCGATCCCGCACCTCGGCCCGACGCCGGCGCGACCCCCGCTCCCCCAGCTCGTTCATCACCTGGATCTGCTCCAGGGCGGTCAACGACGGGAGCAGATTGGCCTGCTGGAACATGATGCCGATGCGGGTCCGCCGCAGGTGGGCGGCGTCGGACAGGGACAGTCCGGCCGCCTCGGTGCCGTCGATGGTGACGTGCCCGGAGTCCGGCCGGACCAGGGTGGCGGCGACGGCGAGCAGGCTGGACTTGCCCGACCCGCTCGGGCCGGTGATCCCGGTGACCGCGCCCGGCTGTCCGGTCACGCTGACGTGGTCGAGCGCGGTGACCCGGCCGTCGCCGTCGGGGTAGGTGAGGGTGACGTCGTCGAGCGTGATCATCGGTTGCTCCCGAGGGCAGTGAGGGGGTCGGCGGAGGTGACCGGGCGCAGCGCGAGCACGGCGCCGATCAGGCCGAGGGCGATCAGCAGCACCGCCGGCAGCAGGGTGGTCAGCGGGGAGAGCAGGAACGGAACCGCGGCGGGCAGGGCCAGACCGGCGGCGACCACCACCAGCGTGCCCAGGCCGACGCCGACGGCCAGGACGACCGCGGCCTGCCCGAGGCTGTCCTTGCGCAGCGACCCGTTGGCCGCGCCGAGCGCCTTGAGAATGGCCACGTCACCGCGTCGCTGCATGCCCCAGACCACGAAGAACGCCCCGACGACGACCGCCGAGATGGCGAACAGCAGGCCGATGATCAGCCCCAGCGATCCGATCTCGGACTTGAACGCACCGATCAGCGGCAACGCCATCAAGGGACTGGACGACTGGGTGCCGGCGGCGGCGTCGATCGCCGACCAGTCGGCGTCGCCGCGGGCCACCATCACGGTGGCGGCCGCGTCACCGGCGCCGGTGGTGCCGGCGATCTGCTGCCAGTCCGGCAGGGTCAGCCAGACCACCGGAGTGTGCGAGTACCAGGCGGCCGGTGTCACCGCCGTGACGTCGTACGTCCCACCGGCCAGCTGCACGGCGTCGCCCACCCCGGCACCGAGCGCGGCGGCGGCGTCGGCGGACAGCGAGACGGTCCCCGGGGTGGTGGGCACCGCCGGGTCGAGCGTGGCCGGAGCGCCGAACAGTGCGACGCCCGCGGTCGTGTCGCCGTGCGAGGCGCGCAGCTGGCTGATGCCGAGCGGATCGGCGTTTGCGTCGGCCCGCTGCCACTGCGCGACCTGGTCGGCGGACAGCGACGAATCGGCGAAGGACTGGGCCCCGGCGCTGCTGGCGATCCGGGTCGCGTCGAGATTCAGGACGGCGGAGACGTTCTGGGCGGCCAGGCCGCCGGTGAGGCCGGCCAGGAAGCCGACCAGGACGGTGATGAGGGCGACGACCCCCGCGATGAGGGCGAACCGGCCGCGCGCGGCGCGCAGGTCCCGCCAGGCGACGAACACGTGAGTGACTCCTTGCTGAGGTGGTGGATGTCCTCCATGCTGTCGTCGCGGCGCCGCCCCGGCATCGCCCGGCCGACCGGCTTTCCCGGACCGGGGGGTGGACCCGGGGCTCCGCCTTTCGATGGATTCGCCGACCCCGCCCGCTCCGATACCGTGGGCGAAATGCCCGCGTCCTCGCTCACGCCCGTCTTCGTCGGGCTGCGGACCGGGCTGCACGTCGTGGTCGTCGGGCTGACCGTCTTCGTCGTCGCGCAAGGCTGGTCCGGCGGTTCCCGGGCGGCGGTGGCCGCCGTGGCCGTGGCCTTCCTCGCCGTCTACGGGGCGGGGTTCGCCGCCGGCGCGGACCAGAACCGGAGCCGGTTCGTCAGCCGCATCTGGGTGGCCGCGTTGTCGGTGCTGTGGATCGCCCTGCTCTGGTTCACCCCGGCCGCCGCGTACCTGGCGTTCCCGCTGTTCTTCCTCTATCTCGCGGTGATGCCCGGCTGGCGGGGCCCGTTCACCGTCGCGCTGGCCACGGCGTTCGCCGTCGTCGGCGGCGGGGTGCACGGCGGCTGGAGCGTCGGCGGGGTGGTCGGCCCGCTGGTCGGGGCGGCGATGGCGCTGTTGATCGGCGCCGGGTACCGGTCGCTGCTGCGCGAGTCCGCCGAACGCGACCGGCTGGTGTCCGAACTCGTGGCGACCCGGCAGGAGCTGGCCGATCGGGAGCGCGAGGCGGGGGCGGCGCAGGAACGTGAACGATTGGCCCGGGAGATCCACGACACCCTGGCCCAGGGCCTGTCCAGCATCCAGATGCTGCTGCAGGCGGCCGAGCGGGCCGACCCCGCCGGACCCGGCGCGGCCCAGGTCCGCCTGGCCCGCGAGACGACCGCCGACAACCTGGCCGAGGCCCGCGCGCTGGTCCGCGAGCTCGCCCCGGCCCCGCTGGCCGGCACCGGCCTGGTCCCGGCGCTGCGCCGGCTCGCCGGGACCCAGTGGCGCCGGCCGGATCTGGCGTTGGAGGTGGACGGTGACGAGACGATCGACCTGCCGATGGCGGTCCAGGCGGCGCTGTTGCGCATCGCCCAGGGGGCGATGGCCAACGTGCTGCAGCACTCCGGGGCGACCCGGGCCACGGTCCGCGTCGAGCGGGACGGCGGGTGCGTTCGCCTGTCGGTGGTCGACGACGGGGTCGGTTTCGACCCGGACGACGTGCTGACCGGCTCGGGCCGCCCCGACTCGTTCGGCCTGGCCGCCGCCCGGGCCCGGGTGGAACAGCTGGGCGGGGGGCTACGGGTGTCGTCGGCGCCCGGCCGGGGCACGTCCGTCACCGTCGAGCTCACCGAGATCGCCGAGATCGCGCAGGGGGCAACATGATCCGGATCCTGCTGGTCGACGACCACCCGGTCGTCCGGCTGGGCCTGCGGGCGCTGTTCGAGCAGGAGGCGGACCTCGCCGTGGTCGGCGAGGCCGCCACCCCGTCGGACGCCGTCGCCGCGGTCACCGACCTGCGGCCCGATCTCGTGCTGATGGACCTGCAGCTGGGCCGGGCCGGCAACGGCGCCGACGCGACCCAGGCCATCCGCGCCCTGCCCGATCCGCCACCGGTGCTCGTGCTGACCAACTACGACACCGACGGCGACATCATCCGCAGCATCGAGGCCGGGGCCAGCGGCTACCTGCTCAAAGGTGCGCCCCCGGACGAGCTGCTGCTGGCCGTCCGGTCGGCCGCGGCCGGCGAGAGCGCCCTGGCCCCACCGATCGCCGCCCGCCTGCTGGAACGCATGCGCACCCCCCAGGTGAGCCTGAGCACCCGGGAGATCGAGGTGCTCGACCGCGTCGCGGCCGGCCGCAGCAACGGCGAGATCGCCCGTGAGCTGGTCATCACCGAGCAGACCGTCAAATCGCACCTGGTGCACATCTACACCAAGCTCGGGGTCTCCTCCCGCACCGCGGCGGTGTCGCTGGCCCGGGAGCGGGGCATCCTGCGGGCCTGACCCGGGCGGGGCGGCTCGGCCCCGTCGTTCCGGTCGAGTTGCCACCTTGCGCCCTCGCCGGCGCCGATCCGGGGCTCAAACCGGCAAGTCGACGGGTCCGGCGGTCAGGGTTCGGCTCGTCGCGACGCGCCGGTCGCCGCGGGCCGCCCGTTCGGCGCGAGCGGCGGGCGCAGCAGGACGACCAGCACCACCGTCACCCAGATCCCGCTGGCCAGGGCGCCGGCGAGCACGTCGGACAGGTAGTGCATGCCCCGGTAGACCCGGGACGCCGCGACCAGGACCGGGACGGCCAGGCCGACCACGGCCAGTGCCCGGGCGAGCGGGCGGTGCGGCACCGTGCGCAGCAGCACGATGGCCACACACGCGTAGAGCGCGACCGCCGCTCCGGTGTGCCCGGACGGGAAGCTCGACGTCGGTGGGGCCTCGTCGAGCCGGACGACCGGCGGGCGGTCCCGGTGCACCAGCGCGGTGATGGCCAGGAAGATCAGCAGCTCACCGACGATCGCGACCACGACGATCACCGACTCGCGCCACCGGCCCAGCCACCACCGCAGCGCGACGACTGCGACGCCCGCGACGACGAGCGCGACGACGGTGTCGGCCATCCGGGTCCCGACGTGGCTGATCGTGGCCAGCAGTGGCGTCCGCCGGGCCACCACCCACTGCGTGACCTCGGTGTCCAGGCCCGTCACGGCCGGGAACGACCCGTTCACCAGCCTGGTCCCGAGCAGCCACATCAGGGCGATGATCGCCAGCGCCGCGGCGAGCAGCGGCAGGACGGCACGGCGCACGACCGCCCGCGCGCCGGAGCGCACCGGTCGCTCGCCGGACGCGGGTCGATCGTCGATGGCCACGGTGCCTCCTGCTGCGCGTTCCCTCCGGTCGAGTACCCCGCCGGGAGCCGATCTGCACGTCCGGGTGATGCGGGCGGCGCCCCGGCCGGTCGCGGCGGCGGCACGCCGCCCCACCCGGGTCAGGCCAGGCCGGCCAGCCGGTACAGCACCAGCGACCCGGCGACGGCGACGTTGAGGCTGGCCCCGGTGCCGACCATCGGGATCTCGACGGCCAGGTCGGCGCGGGCCAGACCCTCCGGCGGGACGCCGGTCTGCTCGTGCCCGAGCAGCACGACCGTCCGCTGCCGGGCCGGGGCGAGGTCGGCCAACCGCACCGCCTCGTCGGCGAGTTCGACCGCGATCACCGCGCTGCCGGCCGCCCGCTGCGCGTCCAACCAGGCGCCGACGTCCCGGCCCACCCAGTGCACGCAGCTGCGCCGGCGCAACGTGTTGCCCCGGGCCAGCGCCTCGGGGACCCACGGCAGCCGGGGCACGGCGAGGCAGGCACCGACCGCGTCACAGGTGCGCAGCAGCGTGCCCAGATTGGCCCCGTGCAGCGGCCACAGGGCGCCGGCGATGAGGTGGTCCCAGCACGAGTGGGACCGGTCGCGGCGCTCGCGCCGCAGTTCCCGGCGGCTCCGCGGCCGCGGGGCGCTCATCGGGTCGGGACGGCAACCGTCCCTTCAGGAGTCGACACGGGCGGCGGTGCTGACGACATGCGAACGGCGCTTGGCGGCGCGCCGGGGCCATCGACGGGGTTGTGGACGACGCCGATCCTAGGCCCGGGCAAGGCTGCCCGGAAGCCCGTCGAGCAGCCGGTCGAGCAGCGCACGGGCGGCGGGGCTGGGCCGCCGTTGCCAGGCGATGCCGAGCCGGGAGCGGGCGCGCTCGTCGTCGACCGGGACGACCACCAGCTCCGGCCAATCGGCCGCGGTGCTGCTGCTGACCACGCCGACCCCGAGGTCGCGCTGGGCCAGCATCCGGACGTGCGCGGGCGAGGACACCTCCCAGCGCGGTTCGCCGGTGACCCCGGCCCGGGCGAGGGTCGCGTCGAGAGCGGCCCGCGCGCCGCTGCCGAGCGGCAGGGCGATCACCTCGGCGCCGGCCAGGTCGGCCGGCCGGATCGCGTCGCGAGTCGCCCACGGGTGTCCCGGCGGCACGACGACGACCAGCGCATCGTCCACCACCACCGTGGACGTCACCCCGTCCGGCGGGTCGCCCGACCAGGCCACGACGGCGACGTCGGTGGAGCCGTCCCGCACCCCGGCGACCAGATCGACCGAGGTGCCCTCGTCGAGCCGCAGGTCGACGCCGGGGTGCTCGCGGCGGATGGCAGCCAGCGCGTCGAACAGGGGCGGCCAGGTCAGCCCGGTGACCACGGCGACGCGCAGCGAGCCGACGATCAACCCACGGATCTCCTGGGCCGCGGTGGCGACGTCCGCGATCGCGGCGACCGCGGCCCGGGCGTACGGGACCAGGTGGGCACCGGCCGCGGTCGGCGTCACCCGGCGCGGTGTCCGGTCGATCAGCGAGACACCCAGCTCCCGTTCCAGCTTCTGGATCTGGGTGCTGACGCCCGACTGGCTGATCCGCACCGCCTGCGCCGCCGCACTGAACGTTCCCTCGTCGACCACGGCCAGGAAGTAGCGCAACTGATGCAGTTCCATATCCAGCAACGATAGCTGCGATCACTCGCTGGTGTTGGACAGATAACGCTCGGCGGCCCAGGCTTGGGCGTATCCGACCGATGAAGGAGCGCTCCGATGTCCGATCCCACCACCGACGCCACCCGGGCCGCGGCGACCACCTACTTCGAGGCCTGGCGGGCTCGCGACTTCGACCGGCTGCGGACGGTGCTGGACCCGGACGTCCGGTTCGTCGGCGTGCTGGGCGTCGCCGACGGGGCCGACGACTGCATCGCCGGGCTGCGCGGCATGGCCGAGTCGATCATGCAGGACCTCGTGCTGCACGCCCGGGTGGTTGAGGGGGCCGACGCCATGACCTGGTTCGACCTGATCACCGCCACCACCCCGCCGATCCCGACCGTCAATTGGAGCCACGTCGAGAACGGGTTGATCACCCAGATCCGGGTGACCTTCGATCCGCGGCCGCTGCTGGGCGGCTGACCGCGAACGGGTCGTCCCTCGACGGCCGCACCTGTCACAGGGTCAGCAACACCTTGGTGGCGCAGCGCTCGTCCATGGCCCGGTAGCCGTCCGCCGCCTGCTCGAGCGGCAGCGTGAGGTCGAAGACCCGGCCCGGGTCGATCTCGTCCTTCATGATCAGCTCGATCAGGTCGGGCAGGAATCGGCGCACCGGGGCCGGACCGCCGTGCAGGTGGACGGAGGAGAGAAACAGGTTCAGGCCGTCCAACTCGACGCCGTGCGAGACGCCGACGAATCCGACGTGCCCGCCGGCCCGGGTGGCCCCGATCGCCTGGGTCATGGCTTCCTGGGTGCCGACCGCCTCGACCGTCGAGTGGGCGCCGTAGCCACCGGTCAACTCCTTGATCGCGGCCACCCCATCCTCGCCGCGATCCTCGACGACGTCCGTCGCGCCGAACGAGCGGGCCAGCGCCTGCCGGTCGGGGTGCCGGCTCATCGCGATCACGCGTTCGGCGCCGAGCCGTCGGGCGGCCAGAATTGCCAGCAGCCCGACGGCGCCGTCACCGACCACGGCCACGGTCTTGCCCGGTCCCGCCTCGGCGGCGACGGCCGCGAACCAGCCCGTCCCGAGGACGTCCGAGGCGGCCAGCAGGCTCGCCGTCTGAGCCGGGGTCGGACTCCCCGGCACCGTCACCAGCGTGCCGTCGGCCAGCGGGATGCGCGCCCACTCGGCCTGGGTGCCGACGGAGCCCATCATGACCTGGCGGACGCAGCGCGACTGATAACCGGCCCGGCAGATATCGCAGGTGTTGTCGGACGCGACGAACGACCCGACCACGAAGTCCCCGACCCGGATGTCCCGAACGTGATCCCCGATCTGTTCGACCACCCCGACGTACTCGTGGCCCATCGGGGTCGGCCGGCGCAGGGATTCGATGCCGCGGTAGGGCCACAGATCCGACCCGCAGATGCAGGCCGCGCCGACGCGGATGACCGCGTCCGTCGGCTCCACGATCCGCGCGTCCGGGATCTCCTCGGTCCGCACATCACCGGGTCCATGCATCACGACTGCGCGCACGGCACGCTCCTTCTCGTACGGTCGTCGTTCTCATCGGTGACGTGGTCGCCCCCCGTCGTTCCCGTCCCGCGGTGACCCGGTCCTTCCCCCGTGGCCGGGTCGATGCGTCTCATGCCTGGTGTGCGTCGACACCGGCTGCTGGCGTGCGGGCCGCCCAGGAGGCGAGCAGGCGCAGGCGTTCCTCGGACGGCGAGCCGGGCTCGGCGGCGTAGACCGTGAGGGTCAGTCCGGGCTCGGCCGCCATGTCCAGGCCTACGTAGGCCAGCGTGACGTCGCCGACGAGGGGGTGGTGGAACGTCTTGACGCCCGTCCCGTGGTGCCGGACGTCGTGGGCGCCCCACCGCCGGCGGAACTCCGGACTGCGGGTGCCCAGTTCGCCGATCAGGTCGTGCAACTCCTTGTTGTGCGGATCGCGACCGGCCTCGGTCCGCAGGATCGCTACCGTCACGTCGGCGAAGATGGTCCAGTCCGGATAGAAGTCCCTGGCCCGGTCGTCCAGGAAGGTGAACCGCGCGATGTTCGGCGGGCGAGCCGGCATGTCGAACAGATCCTGATAGAAGGCGCGGGCCAACGCGTTGGCGGCGAGCACGTCCATCCGGCCGTTGCGAACGAAAGCCGGTCCCCCGACGACGGCATCGAGCACCCACTGCAGGCTGGGGTGCGGTGCCCAGGTCGCCGCCGACCGGCGGCGGGGCGGCCGGGCGACCGGGCTGGCCGCGTGAGCCAGATCGAACAGGTGCGCCCGCTCGGCGTCGTCGAGCCGCAACGCCCGAGCAAGGCTGTCGAGCACCTCCGCAGAGGCGCCGCGGATCGCCCCTCGCTCCAGCCGCGTGTAGTACTCGACGCTGACCCCCGCGAGGGTCGCGACCTCACTGCGGCGCAGGCCCGGCACCCGCCGACCGGTGCCGGCGGGCAGCCCGACCTGGTCCGGCGACACCCGGCTGCGGCGGGAGGTGAGGAACTCCCGGACATCGGATCGGTTGTCCATGCCCGTCACGGTAGGCGCGGCCGGCCAGGTCAGGCAGTCCCTGTAGGTACCCCCATCGGGCGGGACTCCCTCACCAGGGCCGGCGGTGGTCTGCTGGCCCGGGGCGACGATCCGGCCTTCACCCCGTCCTGCCGCACGACACCCCACCACGCACATCGAGGAGGGCACCCGCCATGAACCCCACATACGACTTCACCGGCCAGGTCGCATTCGTCACCGGCGCCGGTTCCGGCATGGGACTGGCGACGGCCCAGGCGTTCGCCGAGGCCGGCGCGGCGGTGACGCTGACCGACGCGAATACGGATGCCCTGGCCGGGGCCGAGGCGGCCCTGCGGGCGGCCGGCCACCGGGTGCTCGCGATCCCGTGCGACGTCGCCGACGAGGACCAGGTCGCGACCGCCGTCGCGCGAACGGTGGACACCTTCGGGCGACTGGACATGGCCTACAACAACGCCGGCATCCAGGCGCCGGCGACCGATGCGGCCGACGAACCCGCCGAGCTGTTCGACCGGCTCGTCGCGATCAACCTGCGCGGGGTCTGGGCCGCCATGAAGCACGAACTCGCGCAGATGCGGCGACAGGGCTCGGGTGCGATCGTCAACTGCTCGTCGCTCGGTGGCCTGGTCGGCCTGCCCGGGCGGGCCGCCTATCACGCGACGAAGCACGGCGTCATCGGCCTCACCCGCAGCGCCGCCGTCGAGTACGCACCGCGCGGCGTCCGGATCAACGCGATCTGCCCGGGCACCATCGAAACCCCCATGGTCACGCGGATGATCGAGTCCGGTGACCTGGACCGGGCGCAGGCGGCCGCCGGCCAGCCCATCGCCCGCCTGGGCACCGCCGAGGAGATGGCCGCCGCCGTGCTCTGGCTGTGCAGCCCCGGTGCGAGCTTCGTCGTCGGGGTGGCCCTGCCGGTCGACGGCGGCTACACGGCACAGTGATTGCGACTGAGCGGTCGCACGGACGGAGATAGCGGCGGTCCTGTGGGACGAGCCGGTGAGGGGTGGAGCTGCGGGGAATCGAACCCCGGACCTCTTCGATGCGAACGAAGCGCGCTACCAACTGCGCTACAGCCCCATGGCCTCTGCTGGTGCGGAAGCCTGGACCACTTTAGCAGCGCCACGCACAGGTTTGCGCCACCGCCCCGGCCAACATCCGTCCCGAGCCCGTGAGCCGGTCGAGATCCACCTGGACGGGCCAAGAAGCCGGCTGGTGTGGATCTGGCGGGCCCCCGAGCGCCCCGCCGCCTCGAGCATCTCCGATGCCCAGCCCCGGCCCGCGAGCCCGGTCCCGAACGCGCCCGTCAGGCCGCCCGGAACGACTCGCCGCTGAGCACCGGAACCTTGCGGGAGGAGTTGACCTCGGCCGCCACCGCGATCTCGTCGCCGTAGCCGTCGTTGGCCAGCTCAAGGCCGGACGCGCAGGCGGCCAGGCCCATGGCCAGGTTACGGCCGACGCCGCGAAACGCGGCCCGGGCGGCGGCGGCCTCGGGGGACATCGGCCCGGCGCCGGCGGCCGCCAGCGCGTCGATGATCAGGCCGGCGCCCCACAGGTCCTCGACGGCCGGCCGCAGGGCCTCGCCCGGCCACCATTCGCCGGCCGCGACGACGCCGATCGGGCCGCGCACCGCCCGGACCGCCCAGTTCGCGCACGCCGACGCGTTGCGCAGGCAGGCGCCGACGACCGGCACCCCGGTCTCGGCCAGCTGCCGGGCCACGGTGGCGCCGTTCGGCGAGGGCAGGACGAGCCGGGATCCGGGTTTGAGGGTCCCGTCGGCCACGGCCCGTCGGACCGACAGCGGCGAGAGGCTGACGCCGGTGTCCGCGGCCTCGCGCCGGCCGACCGCCAGCATGGCGCCGCGGGTGGCGGCGAACGTGGCGGCCGAGGCGTCCCGCACCCGGAAGGGGAAGACCTCGATGCCGGCGTCCACGGCGACCGACAGCGTGGTGGTGAAGGACAGCACGTCGACGACGATCACGGCGGCCGCCCCGGCCGAGACCGCGGCCGCGCCGTGGGCGCCCCAGTCGAACCGAACGTTGAAGCCGTTCTGGGCGTACGGGTCGATCGGCAGCGGCGCCTGTTTCCTCGGCGACGGCATCGTCACCCTCCCCGCGCTCGGGACCGGAGCCCGCCCGGACGCCGCCCGAGCGGCGGCGTCCCGAGCCCTACTGGCCCGCGGCCCGCCGGTACGTCACAGGCGGATCGTACGGGTCGAGGTGATCGAACGTGGGGTCGTCGTCGTCGAGGTCGACCACGGTCCGCCCCGGTCCGGCGGCGGAGCGACCGGCCCGCGCGGGCGGACGGCCCCGGCCGTACTCGGGCCGGATCTGCCGGGCCCGCTGCAGCCGCTCCATCCGCCGCTGGCGGATCTGCGCCTCGATCTTGACCTGGCGGCGCAGGTAGGTCAGGTAGAGGGCGAGCAGCGCGGCACTGATCACCGCGCCGGCCCACAGCCAGCTGGCCAGCAGCAGCGCGACCACCGCGAACAGCACGGTCGCCCCGGCCAGCACCATGGTGACCCGCCGGCGCTGCCGGTACTTGTAGGCGCGGGTGGCCTCGGCGGCCTCCGGGTCGTAGCCACCCCGGCCGCGGCGGCGCGGGGTGGGCCGCAGCGCCTCGTCCTGCACCTCGTACGGGTGGGCCGGCGCGGAGGCGGCCGCGGCGTGCTCGTCCCACTCCTGCTCGTCGATCTCGTTCGGGATCTGCGGCGCCCGCGCGTACGGGAAGGCGGTCACCGACGGTTCGGCCGGGTGCTCCGGCCCCTCGTCCTCGGCGTAGCCGTCCGCGGCGTACCCATCCGGACCGTCGGCGGCGGCGAACGAGGCGTGCCCGTCCGCGCCGGCGCCGTGGTCGGCCGGATGGTCGCCCGTCTCCGTCCACAGCCCGTCCTGGTCGACCGGCGCCGGGGCGGCCGGGAACCGGTGGGTCGGCGTCTCGTCACCCACGGCCTCGACCGGCCGGGGGGCGGTGGTCCGGTAGCCCGGGTGCGCGGCGGCCCATTCCTGGGCGGCGTCCTGCGGCTGCTCGCCGGGGGCGGCGCCGACCGGGACCAGCGTCCGTTCGGTGCGCGCGGTCGCCGGGGTGAGGTCGGCCGCGGCGGGCCCCTCTCCGGCGCGCACGTCGGCGACGTCGGCGGTATCCGGCCCGCTACCGGACTCGGCCGTCGCCTTGGCGGTGCGCCGGGGCCGGCGCTGCAGGGTCGCCTGAGCCCGGCGCAGGACCCGGAAGCCCTGACCGCCCGACTCCGCGCGCGGGACCTTGTCCCGCCGCTTGGCCACCATGGGCACCAGCACCACGAGCCAGGCGATCACCAGCAGGACCACGATCAGCGACGTGGGAATACTCACCCGGAGGTCCTCCTCCGATCAGCGTCGCACTCGGCACGCGACGACGGTAACGACTCGTCACGTGCACGCTAGAACGCCGAATGCGCTGGTCCCGGTAGGGACACGCGTTCCGATCAAGATTCGGCCGGCCGGATGTGAATCTTCACTCCCGTCCCAGCCGTCACAGGCGCGGTTCGCGGGCCGGTGGCGCGGAGGCCGACCCGGACAGCCGCCACCGCTGCAGCAGCTGGCCGAGCCCGCCGGGCAGCTCCTCGACGGTCAACCCGTACAGCAGGTGGTCCCGCCAGGCGCCGTCGATGTCCAGGTACCGCAGCAGCTCGCCCTCCTGCCGGAAGCC
>NZ_JBMDXT010000496.1:0-4914 GCF_048594475.1 Nakamurella sp.
TTCGACTTCGGCCAGCCGATGACCGGCCTGGAGATCGAGCTCAATCTGGTCGACGGGGACTGGCAGCCGGACATGGCCAACGCCCGCGTCCTGGAGGCCATCGCCGACCCGGACTTCCAGACCGAGCTGGGGCGCTACAACATCGAGTTCAACGTCGCCCCCCGCCAGCTGGGCGGCGCGTCGATGGCCGAGCTCGAGCAGCTGCTGCGCGCCTCGCTCGACCACGCCGAGGAGCGGGCCAACCGCACCGGCTCGGAGATCATCATGATCGGCATCCTGCCGACGCTGCGGACCGAGCACTTCGAGACCGACTGGATGAGCGCCAATCCCCGCTACCAGGCGCTGGACGAGGCCGTCTTCGCCGCCCGCCGGGAGGACCTCGAGCTGGACATCAGCGGGGTCGAGCACCTGAAGATGTACGCCGACACGATCGCCCCGGAATCGGCCTGCACGTCGGTGCAGCTGCACCTGCAGGTCTCCCCCGCCGACTTCGCCGCCTGCTGGAACGCCGCCCAGGTGCTGGCCGGGCCGCAACTGGCGCTCGGCGCCAACTCGCCGTTCCTGTTCGGCAAACGGCTGTGGGCCGAGACCCGCACCGAGCTGTTCCTCCAGGCCACCGACACGAGGTCGCCCGAGCTGCGCAACCAGGGCGTGCGGCCGCCGGTGTTCTTCGGCGAGCGGTGGATCACCTCGATCTTCGACCTGTTCGAGGAGAACGTCCGCTACTTCCCCGCGCTGCTGCCCGAGTGCACCGACGAGGACCCGGAGGCCGTGCTGGCCGCCGGCAAGGCCCCGCGGCTGCAGGAGATGCGACTGCACAACGGCACGGTGTACCGGTGGAACCGGCCCGTGTACGACGTCGTCGACGGCCGCCCGCACCTGCGGGTGGAGAACCGGGTGCTGCCGGCCGGTCCGACCGTCATCGACGTGCTGGCCAATGCCGCGTTCTACTACGGCGCGCTGACCGTGCTGGCCACCGAGGACCGGCCGATCTGGACCAAGATGTCGTTCGACGCCGCCCACGCCAACTTCGACACCGGGGCCCGGCTCGGCACCGACGCCGTCTTCTACTGGCCCGGGTTCGGGCAGGTCACGTGGGACGAGTTGATCCTGCGCGATCTGCTGCCCAAGGCCCACGAGGGGCTGGCCCGCTGGGGGGTGGACGACGAGGTGCGTGAGCGCTACCTCGGGGTGGTCCGGGACCGCTGCATCACCCGTCGCAACGGCTCCTGGTGGCAGGCCGAGACGGTCGCCGCGCTGGAGCGCCGCGGGCTGTCCCGGGACGCGGCGCTGACCGAGATGCTCAAGCTCTACTCCGCGGGAATGCACGCCAACGAGCCCGTGCACACCTGGGAGGTGCCGGGCTGAGCACGCCGCGCCGCCTGCTCGACCCGGACCGGCTCGCCGCCGATCTCGCCGCCGGGTCCCGCGCCGCGCTCTCCCGGGCGATCACCCTGGTGGAGTCCACCCGGGACGACCACCGGGAGCTCGCCCGCTCGCTGCTCACGACGCTGTCCGGCTCGGCCGCGGACGCGGTGCGGGTCGGCCTCTCGGGGGTGCCGGGGGTGGGCAAATCGACGTTCGTCGAGGCCCTCGGCACCCTGCTGACCGGGCGGGGACTGCGGGTCGGCGTGCTGGCCGTCGACCCGTCCAGCGTCCGCACCGGCGGGTCGGTGCTCGGCGACAAGACCCGGATGCCCCGGCTGGCCGCGGATCCGAACGCCTTCATCCGGCCGTCCCCGAGCGCCGGCACGCTGGGCGGGGTGGCCCGGGCCACCGCGCAGACGATCACCCTGCTGGAGGGGGCCGGGTACGACGTGGTGCTGGTGGAGACGGTCGGGGTCGGGCAGTCCGAGACGACGGTCGCCGGCCTGGTCGACACGTTCCTGCTGCTGGCCCTGGCCCGTTCCGGCGACCAGATCCAGGGCATCAAGATGGGGGTGCTGGAGTTCGCCGTCGTCGTCGCGATCAACAAGGCCGACGGCGACCGGGTGGTCGAGGCCACGGCCGCCGCCCGGGACCTGGCCGGGGCCCTGCGCCTGGTGCGCGGGCGGTCCGCGGGCTCTCCCGCCGGTTCCGGCGGGTCGGGCTGGTCGGTGCCGGTGCTGACCTGCTCCGGCCTCACCGGGGACGGCATCGACGAGGTCTGGGCGGCGGTGCTGCGGCACCGGACCACGCAGGGCCCGGACGGGCTGGCCGACAAGCGCTCCCGGCAACGGTGGGAGCTGACCTGGGCCCTGGTCCGGGACGAACTGGAGCAGCGGCTGCGCCGCTCGGTCCCGGTCGCCGACACCGCGGACCGGGTCCGGCCGCAGGTGCTGGCCGGCACGCTGCCCGCGCCGGCCGCCGCCGACGCCATCCTGCGCGCCTTCGACGCGTCCTGACCGGCACCGTCCTGACCGGCACCGGCCGGCCGGCACCGGCCGCGATCAGTCCACCCGGATCCGCGACAGGGCTCTGGTCAGCGCGGCCATGTCCGGTTGCCGGTCGAGATCCTCGACCACTGCGATGATCTGGTCGCCGTCGGGCTCGGCCACCAGCCCGGCCACGATGCCGCGGTGCTTGTCGACGACCTCGGCCCAGGACAGCGGGTTGCGGGGATCACCGCGGGCGTGCAGGGTCTGGGCCGACCGGGTCGACCCGTCGTGAAGGACCACGTCCACCCGGCCCGGCCACTCCGCCGGGTAGCGGCGGTCGAAGTCGGGCTCGACCCGATAGTCCACCCGATCCATCAGATCGCGCAGGCCCGGGTCGGCGAACATCCGGGGTGTGAAGTCGCGGAACGACACCCGGCCGGTCGACAGGGCCAACGCGACGTTGAACGGGACGCTGAACTGCGCGTCGATCATCACCGCCGGCCGGCGCCGCACGGCCAGCGGCTCGCAGACCAGGGGCACCGCCGCCGACACCGTGTGGACCAGGACCGAGGCGACGTCCTCGGCCCGGACGCCGTCCCGGACCAGGGCGAGCACCGAGTCGTTGACGGATTGGATGTAGTAGTTGCACGGGTGGTACTTCAGCGCCGTGCGGTCGATGGCGTACCCGTCGCCGAGCCCGTCGAGCAGCAGGTCGGTGTCCGGATCGCCGGAGTAGGCGTGCAGGAAGCCGAACCGCCCCTCGATCGCCGTCGCCGGCGCGGTCATGCCGGCGGCGGCCAGGCGCGCGGCGACGATGCCGGCATGGGCGGCCCAGCCGGCGTGGAACCGCTTGGTCCAGGCCCCGTCCGTGACGTACTCGAGCAGTCCGCTCGCCTGGCTCGTCGCGATACCGATCGCCGCGGCCGTCCGCTCGGCGTCCAGCCCGAGCATCCGCGCGGCGGCGGTCGCCGCGCCCAGCGCGCCGCAGGTCCCGGTCGGGTGGAAGCCGCGGGCGTTGGTGACGGCCGGGCGCAGGGCCGCCGCCGCGCGGCAGGCCACCTCCCAGCCGGTGACCGTCGCCTCGATCACCTCCCGGCCCGACGCGTCGCGTTCCTGGGCCAGGGCCAGCACGGTGGCCAGGACGAACGACTCGTTGTGCACCGAGCCGGGCAGGTAGGTGTCGTCCAGTTCCATGCTGTGCGCGGCCATGCCGTTGGCCAGCGCGGCCCACTCCGCCCCGACCCCGCCCGCGCGGCCCAGGACCGTCGCCGGACCGGGCGGCTGCCCCAGCGACCGGACCGGGCGGCTGGAATCCAGGGTCGAGCCGCGCAGCGCGATGCCGAGATAGTCGAGCAGGAACTGTCCGACCCGGCCCCTGGTCGCCGGGGGCAACGCGTCGTACCGCACGTCCACCGACCACTGCGCCAGCCGCCGGCTGATCGACGCCCCGGAACCGACCGCGTCGCCCGTGTCCGCCACCGCCCCATTCTCGCCCGTCCGGCCCGCGCGGGCGAACCGGGCGGGATGCATCGGCCGATCGACCGGAGCCGTCCGCCGGCACCGTCGAGGTCACCCTGCGGCCGACACCACACCGCGCGGCGGTGTCGGCCGCCCCCGGGGCTTTGGCACGATGGTCCGGTGACCGCATCCAGTGCCCCGGGAGGGACCCCGCCCCCACGGGTGCTGGCCGACCGGTACCGCCTGGACTCGGTGATCGGCAAGGGCTCGATGGGAACCGTGTGGGCGGCCACCGACCTGGTGCTGCACCGGAACGTGGCGATCAAGGAGATCGACTTCCCGGTCGGCACGCCGGCGGCCGAACGGCGCCAGCTCGAACAGCGGACGCTGCGCGAGGCCCGGGCGATCGCCGCGCTGTCCAACCCGTACGTCATCACCCTGTTCGACATCCTGACGGTGCCGGCCGGGCCGGTCATCGTGATGGAGCTGCTGCACTCCCGCTCCCTGGCCGACATCCTCAAGCGGGTCGGCCGGCTGGCGGACGGCCAGGCCGCCACGATCGGCGTGGCCGTCGCCTCGGGGCTGCTGGCCGCGCACCCCGCCGGCCTCACCCACCGCGACGTCAAGCCGGCCCACGTGCTGATCTGCGACGACGGCCGGATCAAGCTCACCGACTTCGGCATCGCCCGCAGTTCGGCCGAGAACACGATGACCGCCACCGGCCTGCTGCTGGGCTCGCCGGCCTACATCGCCCCGGAGGTGGCCAGCGGGACACCGGCCGGGCCGGTGTCGGACGCCTGGAGCCTGGGCGGCCTGCTCTACGCCTGCGTCGAGGGCCGGCCGCCGTTCGATCAGGGCACCGCCATCGCGACCCTGACCTCGGTGGTCAAGGATCCGGTCCCGCCGCATCCGCACTCCGGCCGGTTGGGCGCCGTGGTCTCCGGGCTGCTGGTCAAGACCCCGAACCTGCGCATGCGGCTGGAGAAGGCGCTGCAGGTGATGCGCGGCATCGCCGACGACCCCTCCGGCACCTACCTGGCCACGGTCACCCGGATCCCGCGCAGCGAGTGGCCCGGATTCGGCGCCGGGGCCGCCGGCG
>NZ_JBMDXT010000497.1:0-7360 GCF_048594475.1 Nakamurella sp.
GCCCACTCCCCCGCGGGACGCACCCGAGCGGCGCCGCCCCGGGCAAACACGCGCCACCGCCGCGGGGTCGCGGCCCCGGGGACCCGGCGGCTGTGGCGAGTCGACGACACCGGGACCCTCAGCCGATCCAGTCGCTGAACCGGCGACCGGAGATCAGCTCGTAGGCCTCGATGTACCGGTTCCGGGTCGCGCCGATGACGTTGTCCGGCAGGGCCGGCGGCTCCTGCCCGGAGTGCCGGTCCCAACCGGAAGCGTCCGAGGTCAGCCAATCCCGCACGTACTGCTTGTCGAACGAGGGCTGCACCTGGCCGGGCCGGTACCCGAACGTCGGCCAGAACCGGGACGAGTCCGGGGTGACCAGCTCGTCGCCGAGCACCACCTGGTCACCGAGCAGGCCGAACTCCAACTTGGTGTCCGCGACCAGCACCCCGCGGGTCAGGGCGTGCGCGGCCGCGCGCTCGTACAGCGTCACGGTCAGGTCGCGGATCTGCTCGGCCAGCGGCCGGCCGATCAGGTCGACGACCCGCTCGAAGGAGATGTTGTCGTCGTGCTCGCCGATGGCCGCCTTGGTGGCCGGGGTGAAGATCGGCTCCGGCAGCATCGAGGCCTCGATCAGGCCGCCCGGCAGCGGAATGCCGCAGACCTCACCGGTCGCCTGGTAGTCGGTCAGGCCGGAACCGGTCAGGTAGCCACGGGCCACGCACTCCACCGGCAGCATCTCCAGCCGGCGGACCAGCAGGGCCCGACCGCGGACCTCGTCCGGGATCCGCGGGTCGTCGTAGGCGACCAGGTGGTTGGGCACGACGTCGCCCAGCAGGTCGAAGAAGAACACGCTCGTCGCGGTGAGCACGCGGCCCTTGTCGGGGATCGGCGACGGGAGCACGTAGTCGTAAGCGCTGATCCGGTCGGTCGCGACCATCAACAGCAGCTCGTCGTCCACCTCGTACAGTTCCCGGACCTTGCCGGTGGACAGGTGGCGGTAGTCGGAGAGAGTCGGCACGACCGCACCGTACTGGCCCGGGCCGCGGAACGCGCGACCGTCATGGCTGTCGATCATGACGACCACGCCCTCGTGGCGAGCGTCGACAAGCCGGACCAGCAGGTTCCCGGGCCGGGAGCAGCACATCGGGCGAGTCGACGCGGAGGGGGCGCGTCGCGGGTCAGCCCGATGGGGTCAGCCCGCGGCGGCGCAGCAGCGGCTCGATCTCGGCGTCCCGGCCGCGCAGGTTCCGGAACGCCGCCAGCGCGTCCACCGACCCGCCGACGGACAGCAGCGTGGCCCGGAGGTGGTCACCGTTGGCCCGGGTCAGCCCGCCGCGCTCGGTGACCATGTCGACGGTGTCGGCGTCCAGCACCTCGGACCAGATGTAGGAGTAGTAGCCGGCCGAGTAGCCGCCGTCGAAGATGTGCTGGAAGTAGGTGCTGCGGTAGCGCGGCGGCACCAGGGCCAGGTCGATGCCGGCCGCGGCCAACGCGGCCGCCTCGAACGCGACGACGTCGTCGGGCACGGCATCCGGTGCGAGCCGGTGCCAGGCCTGGTCCAGCAGCGTCGCGCCCAGATACTCGACGGTGCCGAAGCCCTCGCCCCACAGCTGCGCGGCCTGGATCCGCTCGACCACCTCGGCCGGCAGCGCCTCCCCGGTGTGCACGTGCCGGGCGTAGTCGGCCAGCAGCTGCGGCCAGAACACCCACATCTCGTTGACCTGGCTGGGGTACTCGACGAAGTCCCGGGGCACGTTCGTGCCGGAGAACCGCGGGTACCGCACGTCGGAGAACAGGCCGTGCAGGGCGTGCCCGAACTCGTGGAACAGGGTGCGCAGCTCGTCCAGGGTGACCAGGGCCGGCTCCCCCGCCGCCGGCCGCGGGATGTTGAGCACGTTGACGATGACCGGCCGGGTGCCGTGCAGGTGGTTCTGGTCGACGAACGAACTCATCCAGGCGCCACCGCGCTTGCCCTCGCGGGCGAAGTAGTCGCCCACGAACAGCCCGATGGGCTCGCCGCCGGCGTCGCGAACCTCCCAGATCCGCACGTCCGGGTGGTAGCCGGTGAGGTCCGGGCGGGGCACCAGGTCGATGCCGTACAGCCCGCGGGCGGCGGCGAAGACCCCGTCGGTCAGCACCCGGTCGAGCTGGAAGTACGGCCGGAGCGCCGCGGTGTCCACCTCGTACCGGTCCCGGTAGATCCGGTCGCTGTAGTACGCCCAGTCCCAGGGTTCGAGCGGGTCGACGCCGTCGGCCGCGGCCGCCGCCGCGAGCTGCTCGGCCTCGGCGCGGGCGTTGGCCATCGCCGGCCCGACCAGCCGGCCCAGGAACGCGTCCATCGCGGCCAGCGAGCCGACCGTCTGATCGGCCACCGTCGCGTCCGCGTGGGTGGGGAATCCCAGCAGGCGCGCCCGCCGGGCCCGCAGCCGGACGATGTCCAGCAGCACCGGCCGGTTGTCGTGCTCGCCACCCTCGGCCCGGTGCAGCGAGGCCTGGAACAGCCGGCGCCGGACGTCGCGGTTGCGCAGCACCTTGAGCAGCGGCTGCCCGGTCGGCAGCACCAGGGTGATGACGAACCGGCCCGCCAGCCCGCGGTCGGCGGCGGCCGCCGCCGCGGCGCCGATCGCGTCCGCGGAGAGCCCGTCGAGCTCGGCGGCGTCGTCCACCACCACGGCGGCCGCCTCGGTGGCCGCGAGCAGGTTCTGCCCGAACGTGGTCGTCACCGTGGCCAACCGCTCGTTCAGCTCGGCCAGCGCGCGCCGGCGGTCGGCGTCCAGGCCGCCGCCGGCCAGCACGAAGTCGAGGTGGTAGCGGGCCAGCAGCTGGGCGTCCTCCCCGGCCAGCGTCGGGGTGGCCTGCTCGGCCCGGTGGACCGCGTCGATGCGGGCGAACAGGGCGGGGTCGAGCCGGATCCGGTCGTAGTGGGCGGTCAGGGCCGGCACCACCCGGGCCTCCACCGCGCGCAGCGCCTCGGTCGAGGAACTGCCGGTCAGGTTGAAGAACGTGCTGGCGACGCGGTTGAGCAGCACACCGGACCGTTCCAGGGCCACGATCGTGCCGTCGAACGTGGGCGGTGCCGGATCGTCGGCGATGGCCCGGACCTCGACCAGATGCTCGGCCATCCCGGCCGCGAACGCGGGCTCGAAATCCTCGACGCCGATCTCGGCGAACGGCGGCAGCTGGAAGGGCAGGGTGGACGGTTCGGCGAAGACGGACATGGTGCCGATCATCCCCGAGCCGGGAATCGCCGGGCCGGCCGCACCGCGCGCGGGGCCTCAGCCGTCGTGGGCGACCACCTGGTGCGCGGCGCGGCGCGGGGACGCCTTGCCCGGGCGGGCCGGCCAGCCCACCCGGAACAGGCACAGCAGGTGGGGCGCGTCCGGCCCGAGGATCTGCGCCAGCCGGGCCGCGGTGCCGGCGGGGCGCCCGGCCACGCGATCGCGGTCGATCCGCTCGGTGATCTGGTTCATGTGCTGCAACGCCAGGTCGACGGTGGTCGCGGTCAGGTGCACGCGTTGCGCCAGCCGGCCGCCGGTGAGCTGGTCGAGGCGGGACGTCGGGTCGGCCACCAGCACCGCGCCGTAGGCGGCGGCGGTCCGGGTGTGCACGGTCCGGGTCTGCTTGACCCAGGCGGCGTCCGCCATCGACCGGGACGCCAGCGCCGGGACCAGCTTGGCCGCGACCCGCACCGGGGCGGCCAGACCCTGTCCGTCCACGGTGAGCCCGTCGCGGTGGGCCTCGATCGCGGCCCCGCTCGGCCGGAACCAGGAGTATCCGTCGCGGGACATCGCGTCGTCGTCGGCGATGGCCTGCGCGGCGTCGACGAGCAACTCACCCAGGGCGGACCGGGCTCCGGGTTCGACGATCCAGCGGACCGCGGCGGCCAGGTCTCCGGCGGCCCCGATCTCGGCCAGGAGTTCGGGCGCGACCGCCTCGGCCCGGAACGGGCCCCGGTTGGTGTGCCGGTTCGGGATCGCCTCGGCCAGCGGGGTCAGCTCGACGTGGGCGGGCCGGACCTCGATCCGGGCCACCAGATCGGCGTCGGGGCCGTCGGGCAGCAGGGTGACGGCGACCGTCAGGGCCTTGGCCGGGGCGGCGACCACGACGTTCTCGATCGCCGCGCCGAGCGCGATGGTGCGTTCCCGCCGCTCGGGGTCGACCGTGCCCATCACCCGGGCGTCGTCGGCGTAGACGTTCAGCCAGTCGGGCCCGGTGGTGAACCGCCAGGGCTGGGTGTTGTGCGGGCTCGGCGCCAGGATGGCCGCGGCGACCAGGCCGAAGATGCCCTGAGCGTCGGCCTCGGCCGACCAGGGGTGCAGCCCCGCACCTCGAAGAACCCCGGCGGCGTTGCCCATGTCGATGCCTCTCTCCCGTACTGGTTCGGGCGGCCGGTCCGGACCGGACCCGGCTGCTGCGACTGCTCGCCCGGGCCGGGCGGGGCGATGCGGATCCTTGTGGCCCGGGCCCGGCCCGACGTCTGGCGTCACGCTAGGTCGGTCCGCCGATGACGCAGCAGAGTCGAAGGTCCCGGCGCGACCGGCCGCCGGGCACCGCACCGGACGGGACGGGCCGGTGCGCGCGATCCGGGACACGATCGGGTCCGGCCGGCCCGGGACGCCCGGCCGGGCGCCGGAAAAGGGACGCCGAGCAGGGACGCGGAAATGGGACGCGAAGCAGGGACGCGGAGCAGGGACGTGGCAAAGAAAAAGGCCGGCGCGCTCACCTGAGGGTGCTCGCGCCGGCCATCGGCAGGCGGTGCTCTCGCGAACACCGATCCCCCGAGCCGGACCCACACCGGGAGCTGGGCTCTGTCCCCGCCGCGGGACGTGAACCGGTGCGATCCGGCGGGCATCGTTCCTGCCGAACAAGGTTAGGCTAACCTACGCCTGCGCCCCTCGCAAGCCCCGTCCACCAATTTGATCACACGGATCGTGCCGAAATCCGGACGAGCCGGTTTCACAGGGTCCGCCCACCCGATGGCCGATAGGCTGACCCGCGTGCCGGACCAGGATCAGCCCGCAGGCGGCGGTGAGCCGCTCGATCGCACCCGGCGCATCGACCGGCCCGGGGAGCCGGGCGGCGCCGGGACCGGGCCCGGCGGAACCGGAGGAGCGACCGGACCTGCCGGATCCGGAGCGACCGGCGCCCGACCCGCGGCCGGCGGACCCGCCGACGACGGGCCGCCCACCCAGCAGGGCAGCCCGCAGGACTGGTTCGCCGACGACGGCCCCGATCCCGACGCCGACCTGGACGCCCGGACGGCCGGCGACCGGTCCGCCGGCGAGTTCACCCGCCCGTACGACCCGTCGGCCGATCCCACCCCCGGCGTCGTGCCCGGCATCGTGCTGGACAACCGCTACCGGCTGGAGGAGATGCTCGGCCGGGGCGCCACCGCCGAGGTCTACCGCGGTCTGGACGAACTGCTCGGCCGGCAGGTCGCCATCAAGGTGTTCCACCGCGGTCTGACCGACCCGACCACCGTGGCCCGGCAGCGCACCGAGATGCAGGTGCTGGCCAAGCTGCACCACCCGAACCTGATCACCGTCTACGACGCCAAACTCGGCGTCGAGCCGCCGCCCGGCGCCCCGCCCGCCGCCGACGATTCCGACCTGACGTACCTGGTGATGGAGCTGGTCCAGGGCGGCACCCTGGCCAACCGGATCACGCCCACCGGGATGGCCCCGACCGACGTCGCCCGGATCGGCGCGGCGGTGGCCGGCGCGCTCGCCGCGGTCCACGCCCTGGGGCTGGTGCACCGGGACGTCAAGCCCGCGAACATCCTGATGTCGACCGAGGGCGACGTGAAGCTCAGCGACTTCGGCATCGCGCGGGAGCTGGCCGCCGAACGGCTGACCGCCGCCGTCGACGTCATCGGGACGGCCGCGTACCTCAGTCCCGAGCAGGCGCGCGGGGCCGAGGTCGGCCCACCGACCGACGTGTACGCCCTCGGCCTGGTGCTGCTCGAGGCGCTGACCGGCCGCCGCGAGTTCCCGGGGCAGGCCGTCGAGTCGGCGGTCGCCCGGTTGCTGCGCGACCCGGTGGTGCCGGACACCCTGCCCGGCTCGTGGCCGGCCCTGCTGCGCGCGATGACCAGCCAGGATCCGGTCCGCCGGCCCACCGCGGCCCAGGTGGAGGCCACGTTGACCGGCCGGGGTCAGGTCCCGGCCGCGCCGGCGCCGACCCCGGCGACCGCGACGTTGCCGCAGCGGGTGCCGCCGCCCCCGCCCCCACCCCGAAAGTCGGGCGCCGGCAAAACGTTCGCCATCACCCTGCTGATCCTGGCGCTGGCCGCGCTCGCGGTGGTCGGGGTCGTCGCGCTGATCCAGCGCAACTCCGACAGCCCGACGCCGACCGTGCCGACGACGTCGCCGGCGTCCACCGCGCCGTCCGAGGTGACCGTGACCGAGACGACCACGCGGGACGAGACGCCGACGAGCCGGTCCACCCCGTCGACCTCGTCCACCTCGTCGACGCCGTCAACCAGCAGCACCCCGACGACACCCACCACCCCCACCACGCCCACGACACCGACCACTCCGACCACAGCCACCACCGCGACCACCGCGACGACCCCCACCGCTCCCACCACCGCGGCGACCGGTGAGCCGCCCGCCCAGCAGACGTCCGGTGCCCCGGCACCCTGACGGGACCGAGCGGCGGGTCAGGTCGACACCTGCCCCGCCGGCGGGCGCCACGGCACGACCAGCACCGGTCGGTGCGCGACCTTGAGCAGGTGCGTGGTGAACGAGCCGGTCAGCAGCCCGGCGACCGCGCCCTTGCCGTGGTTGCCGGTGACGATCAGGTCGGCGTCCTGCTCCTCGGCGAGGTCGGCGATCAGCTGCGCGGGGTGACCGCCCTCGTCCGTGGTGACCACCAGGTCCGCCTCGATGCCGTCGGCGCGCAGACCGTCCACCCGTTCCCGCAGCTCCTGCTCGACCGGCTGATGGTCGTCGACGAGCACCGGCCGGTGGCCGATGCGCCAGTCCCGATGCACGCAGGCCACGGTCACCCGGGCGCCGGTGGACGCCACCAGGGTCCCGATCATCGGACGCGCCCGATCCGCGGCGGCCGTCCCGTCGTTGGCCCAGATGATCCGCTTCATGAACCGTCCTCCCGCTCCCCGCTGCTCGCCCCGCCGGCCCGACGGGAAAGGTTGGCCGGCCGCGTTCGCGTCGGTGCGCCGTTGCCTCGCCGCGAACGCTGGCCGTGAGTGCAGTCTGCGCATGTCCACCCGCGCGGACCATCGGGTCCAGCACCCATCTCCGGGCCGCTCGCGGCTCCGGCGCCCCGCCGCCCCCCACGGTCGACGACGCGAAAATGGAGACCGGCCCCCATGGACACTCCGGCACCCGGCGGTGACCCTGGGGTCATGTCCGTC
>NZ_JBMDXT010000498.1:0-7352 GCF_048594475.1 Nakamurella sp.
CGGTGCCACCCCGCCCGGTCCGGCGGGCGGCGCCACCCCGGCCGCCGACGCCGGCGCCGAGCAGGTGCCGGACGGCCGCCCACGGGGCCCGGACGGCCGGTGCCCGGAGTGCGGTTCGCTGCCCGGGGCGTCCTGCACGGCGTGCCCGCTGTGCCGGTTCCTGGCCATGCTCCGCGGCGAACGCCCGGAGACCACCGCCAAGCTGGTGGACGGCGCCCTGTTGATCGTCCGCGCCCTGCGATCGATGATCCCCGAGGCGCCCGCCCCCGGTCCCGCCCCCGCCGCCGGGACCGGCCCGGCCGCTCCGCGGGGCGCCGGCGATCCGCCGCCCCCGCCGCCGACCCGCCGGGGCGGCTTCGAGCGCATCGACATCCTGTGAGGGAGCGCCCGTGACGACCACCATCGGCATCGACATCGGGGGCACCTCGGTGCGCGCGGCCGTCCTGGACGGGACCGAGGTGCTCGGACCGCCCCTGCGCGACACCACCCCGCGCACGGAGCGGGAGACCGAGGACCTGCTGGTCACCCTGATCACCAAGCTGGCCGCCACCCGGCCGGTCGAGGCGGTGGGACTGGCGGTGGCCGGGTTCGTCAGCGCCGATCGCCGCCGGGTGATGTTCGCCCCGCACCTGGCCTGGCGCGATGCGCCGGTGCCGCAGCGCATCTCCGAGCGGGTCGGGCTGCCGGTGGTGATGGACCACGACGTGAACTCCGCCGCCTGGGCTGAGTTCCGGCGCGGTGTGTCCGCCGGCTCGCCCCTGGCGCTGCTGATCGCGCTGGGCACCGGCATCGGCGCCGGCCTGGTGGTGGACGGCCGGATCTACCGCGGGGCCCACGGCGTCGCGCCCGAGCTGGGCCACCTGACGGTGGTGCCGGACGGCCGGCCCTGCCCGTGCGGCAAGCGGGGCTGCTGGGAGCGGTACTGCTCGGGCACCGCGCTGGCCCAGACGGCCCGGCTGCGGATGGCCGACCACGACGCCCCCGTGCTGCGCCGGTTGTGCGGCGACGACCCGGACGCGGTCACCGGAACGATGGTCGCGGTCGCGGCCACCGAGGGCGATCCGGTCGCGCTGCACGCGATGGACGACCTGGGCCGGTGGCTGGCCGTCGGGCTCGCCCTGGTCACCGACGTGCTCGATCCCGAGGTCATCGTCATCGGGGGCGGCGTGTCGGCGGCGGCGGGCATGTTCCTGCCCCTGGCCGCGTCGGAGTTCGCCGGGTCGATCACCGGGGCCGGCCATCGGCCGCTGCCGCGGGTGGAACTGGCCCGGTTCGGCGACCGCGCCGGCATCATCGGCGCCGGACTGCTGGCCGCGGAGGCCGTCGGCGGAGCCTGACCGGCCCGACCGGACCGGGCTCGGTCAGACGACGGCCCCGTCGTCCCAGCCGTCGCCGTCGCCGCCGCGGCGCCGCCAGATGCCGGTGACCAGCAGCGTCGCGCCGCCGACGATGAGCAGCACGGCGAAGATCAGCGCCAGGTCGGGACCGACCGCCAGGATGCCGGGCCGGGCCAGCAGCAGGATCCCGCCCAGGATCATCAGCACCGAGCCGACGGTGCGCAGCCGGGGCCGGGGCAGCGGTGGCGGGTCGGGCGGGGTGTAGTGCTCCTGATCGGCGTCCCGTTCTTCCTGCTGCTGCTGTTCGGCCGCGCGGAACGCGGCCAGCTCGGCCGCCCGTTCCCGCCGGCGCAGCTCGCGCCGCCGCGCCCGCTCGGACGCCGGGTCCGGCGGGTCCTCCGGGTCGAGCTCGGCCGGGTCGAAGTCCACCCGATCCCGATCGGTCCCGTCGAACCCGGTCCCGTCGAACCCGGTCGGGTCGAATCCGGCCGGATCGGCGCGGTCCGGCCCGGCCGGTTCGGACCGGTCGAGGTCGGCCCGGTCGAGATCGGCGGGACCGGGACGGACCGGGCCGACCGGCCCGTTGCCGGACGGGTGCCGCCGCACGCTGTCGGTGATCATGCCGGACACGATGTCGGCGAAGGCGGCGTCGACGTCGTCGTCGCTCGGGTTGCTGCGCCAGGCCCGCCCGGGCGGCTCACCGCCGGCCGGTCCCGGGCGCCCCGACGAACCGGCCGTCTCCGGACGGTCGGGGCGCTCGTCGTCTCCGGGGGCCACGGTCACGGCAGGCCCGCGGTGACCTTCTGGATGAACTCCACCGAGGAAGTCATGATCAGCTCGGCGTCGTGATCCATGGTGGCGACGTGGTAGCTGCGGGTCAGCTCGATGTCGGTGACGTCGTCCGACCCGATCTCGGCGCGGACCACCCGCGCGTTCTCCGGTTCGACGATGTGGTCGACGGTGGAGTGCAGCAGCAGGACCGGCGCGGTCACCTTCGGCAGGTCGGCGCGAACCACCGGCCAGGCCCGGGACAGCGAGTAGGCGGCCTTGGTCGGGATGTACCGGTAACCCGGCTCGGTGACGCCCGGCTTGGCGATGTCGCCGATGATGCCGGGGTAGGCCGGCAGCACGCGGTGCAGCCAGGGCAGCAGCCACCGGGCGTCCCAGCGCAGGGTCAGCACGGACGGGTTGACCAGGACGATCCCGTCGACCGCGTCCGGGTACAGCTCGGCCAGCCGCAGGGTGAGCGTGCCGCCCATCGACAGCCCGCAGATGAAGACCGCCCGGCAGGTCGCCCGCAGCTCCTGGAACGCCCTGGTGACCTCGGCCAGCCAGTCGTCGAAGGTGGTGCGGTTGGCGTCGGGCCAGCGGGTCCCGTGACCGGGCAGCAGGGGCAGCCGCACCGTGTACCCGGCCGCGGCCAGGTGGTCGGCCCAGTCGCGCATCGAACCGGGCGCGCCGGGGAACCCGTGGCACAGCAGCACGCCGATGTCGGACCCGTCGTGCCGGAACGGCGCGAAGTCGCGTTCCGCGGCGCTGGCGGTCATCGGGGGCTCCCGGAGTAGGCGTCGACACCGCTCGGGTCGGCGGCTGCCCCTCAATCATGCCTGCCGGGGGCCCGGGTCCGCTTGGTCGGCGGCGCGCCGGGCGTCGCCGCGCGGCCCGTGGTGTCGGGCCGTGGTGCTTCCGTCTCGCTCCGTCATCGGGCCTGCGCGCGTCCGGCGGCGTCCGTCTGGTTCCGGGTCCTCCCGTTTCGGCGGCGGGGCGGCTCACCGGCGGACGGCGGTCGGCCCGGTCGGCCGGCCGCCCCGGTACCGGTGCCCTGGCCCGGTTGTCGGCCACGGTGCCGGCCGTGTTCCTGGCCGTGTTCCTGGCCGTTTCCCGGCCGTGTCCGTGTCCGTCGGTGATCGTCCCGCCGTCGACTTGCCAGGCGGCGTACGGTTGTCCGCAGCCCGATTCCGGCGGTCGGGCGTTCTCCCTTCCGGCAGTGAGAGGCCTGCGCGCGTGGTCTACAAGCTCATGAAGTACGTCTTCCTGGGGCCCTGGCTCCGGCTGCTGTTCCCGTGCAAGGTCACCGGCGTCGAGTACATCCCGGCCGAGGGCGGCGTCATCCTCGCCGGCAACCACATCTCGGTCGCCGACTCGTTCTTCACCCCGCTCTACATCAAGCGGCGGGTGACCTACCTGGCCAAGAGCGAGTACTTCACCGAGAAGGGCGTCAAGGGCACGCTCAAGCGCTGGTTCTTCAGCGGCGTCGGTCAGGTGCCGATCGACCGCAGCGGAGCGTCGGCCGCCCGGGCCTCGCTGGACACGGGCGTCAGGCTGCTCAAGCAGGGCCACATCCTGGGCATCTACCCGGAGGGCACCCGTTCGCCGGACGCCAAGCTGTACAAGGGCAAGACCGGCGTCGCCCGGATGGCCCTCGAGGCCAACGTGCCGGTCGTCCCGGTCGCCATGATCGGCACCGACAAGGTGAACCCGATCGGGTCGAAGATCTGGCGGCCCGGCCGCATCAAGATGGTCGTCGGCCGCCCGCTGGACTTCTCCCGGTACGAGGGCATGGCCGGCGACCGGTTCGTCGAGCGGTCGATGACCGACGAGATCATGTACCGGTTGATGGAGCTCTCCGGCCAGCAGTACGTGGACAAGTACGCGGCCAAGGTCAAGGAGGATCTGGCCAACCAGCAGGCCGCCGGGGCATCGGTGACGCCGGTCGAGGGCCGCGGCCCGGGCACGGTCACCCGATTGCCCGGCACGAAGGCCGGCTGAGCCGACTTGGTCGTCCCGATCCGGCAGGGCCCGGTCGCCCGGTACTTCTACGACTGCGAATTCATCGAGGACGGCCGCACCATTGAGTTGGTGTCCATCGGCGTGATCGCCGAGGACGGCCGGGAGTTCTACGCGGTCTCCACCGAGTTCGACCCGGGCCGGGCCAGCGCGTGGGTCCGCGGGCACGTCCTGGACAAGTTGCCGTCGCCGGCCGACCCGGCCTGGCGGTCCCGGGTCACGATCCGCGAGGAGCTCTACGCCTTCCTCACCGCGCCCGGGTTGCCCGTGGAGCTGTGGGCCTGGTTCGCCGCCTACGACCACGTGGTGCTGGCCCAGCTGTGGGGCTCGATGCCCGATCTGCCGCGCGACGTGCCCCGGCTGACCCGCGAGATCCGCCAGCACTGGGAGGCGGCCGGGTGCCCGCCGATCCCCGGGCCCGGGAGTGACCGGCACGACGCCCTGGCCGACGCCCGGTTGGCCCGGGCCCGCTGGCAGGTCGCCCAGGACGTCCTGCAGGGACGGCGCCGCGGCCGCTGAGCCGGAACCGGCCGGACGGGCCCGCGCGTGACCCGCACCACGATGCGTTGTTCACCAAGCACAAGTGCTTGACAGACCAAGCAATGCTTGGCAGACTAAGCACATCGAGTTGAACACCGTCCCGAAGGAGATCATCATGACCGATTACGTCGCCGAGGCCACCAAGGTTGCCGACGAGTACCTGGCCGCCGTGGCCAAGCTGCAGGACCAGTTCGTGGAGGCCGTCGAGGCGTTCGCCAAGCAGGTCGCCGAGCTGCCGAAGCCGGCCGTCGAGCTGCCCGCCGTCGAGCTCCCGGTCGAGCTGCCCAAGGCGCAGGACGTCACCGCCGCCGGCTTCGATTTCGCCGAGAAGGCGCTGGCCCAGTACCGCGCGACCACCGACAAGCTGGTCGCCCTGGTGCCGTCGGTCTGACCGACCGCCGCCCCGACACGGCCGCCCCGCCCGGATCCCCGGGCCGGGCGGCCGTTGTCGTTCGCGCTCGCGTCCGGCCGTCGTCGCACCGTCGTCCCGTCGTCGCCGCGCCGCCGTTCGCGTTGCCGCGCCGGCCGTCGTCGTGCTGTCGTGTCCGGGTCGGCGACGGCGCGCATTAGGCTGTCCGGCGTGAACTGGACCATCGACATCCCGGCGGACATCCTGCCGAGCCTGCCGCCGCTGCCGGCCGAGCTGCGGAACCGGCTGGACGACGCGCTGGCCCGGCCCGCCGCGCAGCAGCCGGAGTGGCCGGACCCGGAGCAGGTGCTGGCCGTGCGGGCGGTGCTCGAGGCGGTGCCGCCGGTCACGGTGCCGGGCGAGGTCGACAAGCTGCACGACCAGCTCGCCGCGGTCGCCCGTGGGGAGGCGTTCCTGCTGCAGGGCGGCGATTGCGCCGAGACCTACGTGGACAACACCGAGCAGCACATCCGCGGCAACATCCGCACGCTGCTGCAGATGGCGGTGGTCCTGACCTACGGCGCGTCGCTGCCGGTGGTCAAGGTGGCCCGGATCGCCGGTCAGTACGCCAAGCCGCGATCGTCGAACATCGACGCGCTGGGGCTGCCGTCCTACCGCGGCGACATCATCAACTCGCTGGCCACCACGCCCGAGGCGCGGGTGCCGGACCCGTCCCGGATGGTGCGGGCGTACGCCAACTCGTCCGCGGCGATGAACCTCGTCCGGGCCGTCACCGCCACCGGCATGGGCGACCTCGCCCGGGTGCACGAGTGGAACCAGGAGTTCGTGCTGACCTCGCGGGCCGGCGAGCGGTACGAGCGGGTGGCCAAGGAGATCGACCGGGCGATGCGGTTCATGACCGCCTGCGGGGTCACCTCGCACTCGCTGCACCAGGTCGACATCTTCGCCTCGCACGAGGCGCTGCTGCTGGACTACGAGCGGGCCATGCTGCGCATGGACACCAGCCGCGACGAGGCCCGGCTCTACGACCTGTCGGGCCACTTCCTGTGGGTGGGGGAGCGGACGCGGCAGCTCGACGGTGCCCACATCGCGTTCGCCCAGCTGCTGTCGAACCCGATCGGCCTGAAGATCGGCCCGAGCACCACGCCGGAGATGGCCGTCGAGTACGTGGAGCGGCTCGACCCGCGCAACCAGCCCGGCCGGCTGACCCTGATCACCCGGATGAGCAACACCAAGATCCGGGACGTGCTGCCGCCGATCATCGAGAAGGTCCAGGCCTCCGGGCACCAGGTCATCTGGCAGTGCGACCCGATGCACGGCAACACCCACGAGTCGCCAACCGGCTACAAGACGCGGCACTTCGACCGGATCGTCGACGAGGTCCAGGGTTTCTTCGAGGTGCACAACGAGCTGGGCACGCACCCGGGCGGCATCCACGTCGAGCTGACCGGCGAGGACGTCACCGAGTGCCTGGGTGGCGCCCAGGAGATCTCCGACGCGGATCTGGCCGGCCGGTACGAGACCGCCTGCGATCCCCGGTTGAACACGCAGCAGTCGCTGGAGCTGGCCTTCCTGGTCGCGGAGATGCTGCGCGGCTGAGCCGAGGCCGGCCGACCGCCGCCCGGTCACCGCTCAGTCCGGGGCGCCGGCCGGCCCGTAGCGCTCGGTCAGGTGGCGGCGCAGCGCGTCGTCCTCGGTGAGGGCGATGGCCCGCTCGGCCGCACCCGCCGCCGACCGCGGATCGCCGGCGTCGAGCAGGCAGGCGGCCCGGGTGACCCAGTACGGCTGGTAGCCGGCTGCCGCGGGCGAGTCGCCGGCCAGCTCGTCGAGCAGGGCGAGCCCGGCCGCCGGGCCGAATGCCTGGGCGTGTGCGCGGGCCCGGGCGGTCCGGACGCCGACGGTCGGCGTCCACCGGAGCAGGCCGTCGTAGAGGGCGGCGATCGCGGCCCGCTCGGTGGTGCCGTCGACGACCCGGCGGTTGTGCAGCGATTGGATCGCCGCCTGCAGCTGGTAGGGGCCGGGCCGGCCCAGCGCCAACGCGCGGGTGAGCCGGCGTTCGGCCCGGGCCATCAGGTCCCGGTCCCACCGGCCGGTGTCCTGCTCCTCCAGCGGCACGAACCGGCCTTCCGGGTCCCGCCGGGCGGCCGCCCGGGCCTGCCCGTGCAGCATGAGTGCGAGCAGGCCGTGCACCTCGGGCTCGTCCGGCGCCAGCGCGCCCAGGATGGTGGCCAGCCGCACGGCCTCGCCGGTCAGGTCGCTCTCGCGCCGGTCGTACCCCGTCCCGTAGGCGGCGTAGATCGCGTCGTTGACCGCGCCGA
>NZ_JBMDXT010000499.1:0-11331 GCF_048594475.1 Nakamurella sp.
TTGGTTCAATACCCGCCGACTGCACTCCTCGATCGACTACCTGCCACCCGTCACCTACGAGCAGCTGTACCGTCAGCAGACCAGCACCCCGACCGGGAAGGCTGCGTAACCCCGAGCCTCCAGCGAATCCAGGGCGATTCAGATCCGCGCACCGTGCTGATTCACAATGCGCCGGGGCGGGCGGTCATCGTCCATCCGACGACCGGCCGGGAGGGTGCAGCGTTCCTGTTCCGGGACCGCCTGCCCGCGGCCGATAGACCCCACAATCTCTCGGGCCGGCAGCGGCTGGTCGCGGACGTCGACGGCGGCATGGGCTGGATTGTCCCGGAGTTGGTGGAGCGGCTCCGCAACAGTCAGGAGATGTACTTCGATGCTGTGAGCCGGGTGCGGATGGATCGGTGGTCGCGCGGCCGGACGGTCCTGGTCGGGGACGCGGCCAGCTGTGTGTCGTTGTTCGGTGAGGGTTCCAGCATGGCCGTCGCCGGGGCTGCTGCGCTCGCCGACAGCCTGCGCTCCGGCGCCGGCGACTTGCCGGCCGCCCTGCGTCGGTACGAGACGCGGCATCGGCGGCGGGTTTACCCGCACCAGCTGCTGGCGCCCGCGGCTGCAAGGCTGCTGGTCCCCGCGTCCCGGGCCGAGTCACCCTCCGCGACAACGCGTTCCGCGCCTCCAGCGCCTCGTTGGCCGTGGTCGGAAAGGTTCGCGCCGTTCGCGCGTCCGACCGCCCGGGCTGACCCGCGATGGGAGGTGGGGTCGCGACGGGGTGAACACCGGTAGTCGATTGTCGCCTTCGATGCGGTTGGTGCCTGCGACGATCCGCCGGGCAAGGAGGCCAGGGCGTCGATGTCGATGGTCGATCGCCGAGCGGGTGTGTTCGACGGCCCCCGGGCAGGTGCGTGAACTCTGCGGGCGTTCTTGGCCGCAGACTGGGCAGCCGATGGCCGCCCAAGCCGGCGTTTGTCGACTCGCCCGCGTGAGAGCGGCGGTTGGAGAACCGCGGCGGGGTGCGGCAAGCACTTCTGGATTCACCGCGATCCCCATCCGGCCGAACCCCGCGGTGATTGGGCCGATAACCGTTGCTCGAATGAAATGACCGACCGGCTGCGCCGGAAAGAAAGAACGCGGGCCTCCCCGGCCGTCCAGTTCTTGTCCCGTGCTGGCGCTGCCCGGTTCGTGCCCGTGCCGGGCCGTCGGTGGTGCTGGTCGGCCGACCATCGGTCCCTACCGGGGAGAGTTGCCCGAATGCGGGTGCCCGGCTGCCCGTTCTGGTGACCGACCGGTCGACCCCGTCGCCGCAGGTCAGATCACCAGGTCCGCCCGCGCCGTCCCGGTGCGGATCGAGCGGCGGTAGTCGCGGGGCGTCATGCCGGTCTCGGCCCGGAACTGGCGGTTGAAATTCGACAGATTCTGGTAGCCCGCCTCGAAACAGATCTCGGCGACCGGACGGTCGGTCCGGAACAACATGGTGCAGGCCCGGATCACCCGCAGGCGGCGCACGGTGTCGGCGAACCCGCACCCGGCGGCACGCAGGAAGAAGCGGGACAGTGCGGACGGTGTCATGCCGACGATCCGGGCTGCTTCGTCCAAACGCACCTCCCCACCGAGGTTGTCGGTGATGTAGCGGAGCACCGTGTCGACCTTGCGCTGGGCGGGCGCGTCCAAGGGTGCCCCGGCCGGGGCCCGCGACAAGATGCGCCGGTCCGGCCGAGGAGCGTCGGCGAGAATGCCGAGCAGGCCGAAGACCCGATGCAGCCGGTGCAGGCCACGGCTGGCCCCGACGAGCTCGAGTTCGACGGCCGCCCGGGCCGCGGTGTGGCCGGTGTACTCGATGCCCCGGTCGGCCGACTCGAACAGCGCGGTCGCCTCGGCGGCTTCGGGCAGATCCTCGGCCAACCGGTCGATGCGTGCGGGGTCGATCTGCAGGACCACATCGCGTCCTTCGACCAGCTCACCGGGATCGAGGTCGGAGATCCAGTTGTGCGGCAGGTGGGACCCGACCAGTACGACATGACCCGGTTTGAACGGCCCGATGTGGTCGCCGACGAACGCGAGCCCGCTGCTGCGGCGGATCAGGTGCACCTCCACCTCGGGGTGGGTGTGCCAGCGGGCCAGCGGGTGCGGGAAGTCGTGCTGATGCCACCTGACACTGCTGGACAGGTCCGGCACCACGATCTCCGCCGCCGGCGACCGGCCGGACAGCGGGGTGCTCGCCGCGCGTTCGGGGATCACGCCGCCTCCTCGGGTCAGGTCAAATAAGTACCAGTCGAGCGCGTGCACGGCTATAGATCGGAACCCGATCGACCGTCAGGATCGGTGGTGCCGGTTGCGAGGACGTCCCGCGGAACGGCATTCCTGGCGAGTCCCATCCAGCACGACGAGGTGAATCCGTGTCTGCCCGACTTCCCCGCTCCCTGATCTTCGGCTACGCCGCGATCGCGCTCTTCATGACCGGCGACGGTTTCGAATTGACCTTCCTGGCCAGGTATCTGGTCGATCTGGGCTACACGCCGGTGGATGCCGCACTGGCGTTCAGCGTCTACGGCTTCGTCGCCGCCATCGCCGCCTGGTGTTCGGGAGTGATCGCCGAGATGTTCGGCGCCCGCCGGGTGATGGTGGTCGCCGGCATCGCCTGGCTGGTGTTGCAGGTCGTCCTGCTCGGCGTCGGCCTGAATTCCGGCAGCCTGCCGCTGATCCTTCTGATCTACGGCCTGCGCGCCGCCGCCTACCCGATGTTCATCTACTCCTTCGTGGTGCTGATCGCCCAGACCGTCGACCGGTCCCGGCTGGCGACCGCGATGGGTTGGTACTGGGCGGCGTACTCCCTGGGCATCGGCGTGCTGGGCACCTACCTGCCGAGCTGGCTGCTGCCGGTCCTGGGTGAGCAGCTGACGCTGTGGTTGGCGCTGCCGTGGGTGGCCGCCGGTGTGCTGCTGGCCGCCTGGAGCGCCCACCGCTACCGGGGTCCGGCTCAGGATCGTTCGACGGGCATGAATGCGTCCCAGAAGCTGCGGGAACTGGCCCGCGGTGCCACGATCCTGGTCGAGAACCGGCAGATCCTGATCCTGGCCATCGTGCGGGTCATCTGCAACCTCACCCTCTTCGGGTTCCCGGTCATCATGCCGCTGTACCTGTCGACCGACAGCTATGACGGGGTCGCGGTGCTGGAAGTGACGCAGTGGATGCAGCTGTGGGGCCTGATGTTCGCCGTCACCATCGTGACCAACGTGCTCTGGGGCCGCATCGGTGACCGCTTCGGCTGGATGCGGCAGATGCGCTGGTACGGCTGCGTCGGCTGTGCCGTGGCCACCCTGGCGTTCTACTACCTGCCGCAGTGGACCGGCCCGAACATGCTCGCCCTGGGCGCAGCGGCGGTGCTCCTGGCGGTGGCCGTGTCCGCCTTCGTCCCGATGGGTGCGGTCTTCCCGGCGCTGGCTCCCGAGCACACCGGAGCCGCGGTGTCGGCGCACAACCTGGCCGCCGGGGTCTCCACCTTCCTCGGCCCGGCCATCGCCATGGTGCTGCTGCCCATCGTCGGCATCGGCGGGGTCTGCTGGGCCTACGCGGTGCTCTACCTGACCGGCGCCGGCCTGACCGCCTTCGTCCGTCCGGACCAGCCCGGCATCTCCACCAAGGCCCGCTCGACCTCGCCGGAGTTCGCGGCCCCGGCGGCCTGACCGCTCGCCCGCCGACCACTCCTGCAACCCATCCACGCCGTTCATCGACGAAAGCGACGATCATGACGATGATTCCGACGACCACCGGCACCGGCGCCCCGATCGCCACGATCGATCCGGACGCCGACGGCTTCCCCGCCCCGATGCGCCGGGCCGTGGCCGAGCCGACCCAGGGCGTGCACCTGGAGACGGCCCCGATTCCCGCCCCGGGTCCCGGACAGGCGCTCGTGCGCAGCGCGCTGATCGGGATCTGCGGGTCCGACACCCACGCCATCGCCGGCCAGCACCCGTTCCTGACCAGCCGCTACCTGCCCGGCCACGAAGCGACCGGCACGGTGGTCGCGCTCGGCGACGGCGTGGCCGACCTGACCGTCGGCCAGCGGGTGCTGCTCAAGCCGAACGTCGCGTGCGGGGGCTGCCTGAACTGCGGGGCCGGCCGCTCCAACGCCTGCGAGAACCTGACCTGGATCGGCTGCGACCCGTCCCTGGGCTGGGCCGGCGCGATGGCCGACTACTTCCTCGCTCCGGAACGGAACCTGTTCCCGGTGCCGGACGGCGTCGACGACCGGACCGCCGCCCTGGTGGAGTGCCTGGCCACGCCGGTCCACGCGGTGCGCATCGCCGGGCCGGTCGTGGGCGCCCGCGTCGTCGTCCTGGGCGCGGGCACGATCGGTGTGCTGTGCGTCGTGGCTGCGCTGGAGGCCGGGGCGAGCACGGTGGTCGTGACCGACCTGGACCCCGGCAAGCTCGAGCGGGCCATGCGGGCCGGTGCGCACGGCGCGGTGCCGGCCGGTGACCCGGACGTCGACGATCAGGTGCTCGCCGCGCTGGGTGGTCCGGCCGACGTCGTGCTGGACTGCGTGACCAACCAGCGCTCGCTGAACCAGGCGGTGGCCCTGCTCCGCCGGGCCGGGACCCTGGCCGTGGTCGGCGTCCCGCCCCGCGACGCCACCCTGCCGATGCCGGTGATCCAGGATTGGGAGATCCGCGTCCAGGGTTGCGCGGCCTACACCGAGGCCGACATGGACGCCGCCCTGGCCATCGCCGCGAGCGGCGGCCTTCCCACCGACGAGATCGTTTCCCGCACCTACGGTCTGGACGATGTCGCCGAGGCCTTCGCCCGCGCGAGGGCCGACAGCTCGGGCAAGATCCTGGTCACCCCGGAGATCTGAGACACCGGTGGCACCGGCCGGGCGCGGCCGGTGGCACCGGCCGGTCCGGGCCGGGTAGCCGGGCCCGACGACAGATCTGCCCAGCGACCCCGGCGATTGCCCGGCGCCACTTCGGGTACGTAATGGGGACTTCGGCGCCGAGCGCGCCGGGGTCGACATGAGCAGGGTCCCGGACCGGGCCCGCCCGCCGGCCGGACGCCGTCGCGCGGCGACCGGCCGGTCGCGACGGTGATGGGGTGTGGACGATGGCTGCCACGCAGTTGTGGTTGGTCCGGCACGGGGAGAGCGTGGGCAACGTTGCGGCGTCGCAGGCCGCCGCGGCCGGAACCGACGTCATCCGGATCGGTCTGCGGGACGCCGATGTGGAGCTGACGTCGACCGGACAGGCCCAGGCGGCCGCCCTCGGCGCCTGGCTCGCGACGCTGCCCGCCGAGGCGGCGCCGCAGGCGGTCTGGAGCTCGCCGTACCGGCGAGCGGTACAGACGGCCGAGATCGCCGTCGCCCAGGGCGGGGCGCGGCCGAACATTCGGATCGATGAGCGGCTGCGCGACCGGGAACTGGGAGTCCTGGACCTGCTGACCACCGTGGGTGTGCACAACCTGTTCCCGGCCGAGGCGCAACGCCGGGCCTGGCTCGGCAAGTTCTACTACCGCCCGCCCGGGGGCGAGTCCTGGGCCGACATGGCGCTCCGGGTGCGGTCGCTGCTGCTCGACCTGGAGCGGACCGACGTCCCGCCCCGGGTCCTGGTGGTCTGCCACGACGCGATGATCCTGATCTTCCGGTACGTCTGCGAGGGGATGCGCGAAGCCGACCTGCTGGCCTGCGCCAGTTCCGGCTCGATCCGCAACGCCTCGGTGACCCGGCTGCGCCGCGTCGAGGGGCAGCCGTGGTGGTCGCCCGAGGAGGTCAACGCCGACGGTCATCTCGCGGCCCTGGGCGTTCCGGTGACCGAGCACCCCGGAGATCGCGATGCCTTCCCGCACTGAGGCCACCGATCGGCGATCCACTGCCCTCACCCGGCGGCTCCTGCGGGACTGGCCGCTTCCGGCGCCGTCCGGCAGTGGCAAGGCGAGCCGGGGTGACGTCTGGGTCGTGGGCGGAGCGGGTGGGACCCCGGGCGCCGCCATGCTGGCCGGACGGGCGGCGTTGCGGGTGGGAGCGGGCCGGTTGACCCTGGCCGTGGCCGAATCCGTGGCCCCCGCGGTGGCGGTGGCCGTGCCGGAGTCCGGCGTCCACCCGTTGCCGCAGACCGGGCGGGGGTCGGTGCGGGGTGACCTCACGCCGAACCTGGTCGAGCAATTGCCCGGCTGCGATGCACTGCTGGTGGGCTCCGGCCTGGATGATCCCGACCGGACCGCGGCGCTGGTCACGGCCCTGCTGCCGGTGGTCGGCGGCGACACGTCGGTCGTCCTGGATGCGTACGCGCTGGGGATCCTGCCGGGCCTGCCCGAGGTGAGCGACCGATGGGGCGGGCGCTTGGTCCTGACGCCCAATCTCGCGGAGCTGGAGCGACTGCTCGACCTGCGGTCGGGCGGCCTGGCCGATCCGGCGGACCTGCCGGACGCGGTGCGCCGGGCCGCCCGGCAGTACCGGGCGGTGATCACCTGCCACAACGTCATCGCCGACCCGGCCGGGTCCAGCTGGCAGGCCGCGCCCACCTGCATCGGGCTCGGAACCTCCGGCAGCGGCGACGTGTTGGGCGGGATGGTGCTCGGGCTGCTCGGCCGCGGGGCCGTGCCGGCCCGGGCCGCCTGCTGGGCCACCTACCTGCACCTGGCCGCGGGGCACCGGCTGACCCGGAAGTTCGGCACGGTGGGCTTTCTCGCCGGTGACCTGCTCGTCGAGCTGCCCGGTCTGCTCGACGAGCTGCGCTCGCTGGGGTGAATTCCCGCGCCCGCGGCGGCCTGCGCGCCGCCCGGTGCGCGCGAAAGCCCAGCCGCCGGTGGAGCTCGCGGTCGGTGACGATGTCCGCACCGACAAGCGGGAAGGGTCGCTCAGGGCGGTGTACCGCAATCCGGCCGCGCGGCGAACCACCCCCAGGGGTGGTTCGCCCGACCCGCCCCCGGTGGCTTCTGTCCGCGTCCGGCGGCGGACCCCCGACCTGCCGCCGGACCCGGTCGCAGTGTTGCTCGCACTGCCCATCGGGAACCGGGAAGTGCGCAGAGACAACCGATGTGCGACGGTCGGTGTCGCCCGCCCGCCCGGTCGTCGACGTCGTCGGGTGGGTGGTGGCACCGCCGGTCGCGGGTGCGGCGGCCCCCGGCTGTTCGGGCTGTGGTTCGGCCGGCCGCTCCGGCTGCGCCGCCATGCGCGGGTCGCGAAGCTGCGGACGCCGCTCCCGCAACCGGACCCGGCGCGGGCGGCGTGGGTGTCGCGGCGTTAGGCGCCGGCGTCCTGGTCCGCGCCACCCGGGTCGTCGCCGTCCCGACCGGGGGCGCTCCGGCGGAGCTTGTGGGTGCCGTCGCAGAACGGCGCGGTGCGGGTGGCCCCGCAGCGGCACAGCGCGAAGGTCGCGCGCCCGGGATCAACCGGCCGGCCGGCCGCGTCCAGCACCCGGGCGGGGCCGCGGACCAGCAGGGGGCCGCCCGGACACGCGGAAATGACGACGGCCGCACCCTGATCCGGGACCGCACGAGCGCGGAGCGGTTCGCTCATGCCGCCACCGCCGGCCGGCGCGCGGCGGACCGAAGACGGCGGCCGCGGTAGCGGGCACCCCCGGTCACCCGCTGGAGCAGGGCGATCCACACGGCCACGGCCCGTTCTGCGGCCCACAACGGCGCCCAGAGCGCGGCGTGCGCCGGATAGTGCTGCCGGCCGTCATGTCGCCGCCGCCCCAGCTCGGCGACGACGATCGGCAGCACGACCGCGACCACGACGGCGCGCGGTCGGTGCACCAGCAGTCCGATCACCAGCGGCAGCCAGCTCGCCTCCCACACCAATCGGGCGGGCTGGGCCAGGTCGTCGTAGGCCTGGCGGACCCGTTGCTCGAGAAATCGCGTCAGGTTCGGTGGCCGCCGGTCGATGAAGATCTCGTCGGCCCGGATCTGGCGTCCTCCGGCGGCGACGAGCGTGCGGATGAGCTGGAGGTTCTCGAACAGCACGTCCCCGTCGTACCCGCCGGCCCGGGTGAACGTGGAGCGCCGGAGTCCCAGGGTGCCCGGGTAGTCGGACCCGAAGGCCCGGTTGATGAGCGACCGCGCCGTGTCCCAGCGCGCGTGCCACGGCAACGGGCGGAACACGTTCTGCGGCCGGACCACATCGGCACCGGCCAACCGGATGGCCACCTCGGCAAGCTGTTCCGGTCGGTACCGGACGTCGTCGTCGGCGATGATCACCGATTCGTGGCGGGCGGCCAGCACTCCGGTCACCACACCCGCGACCTTGCCGTTGCCGCCGGGCCACGGATCGACCGGCAGATGCCGGACGATGGGTGCCCACGCCCGCGCGTGCCGCCGGAACAGCTCGTCCGGCGATCCGTCGACGATGCTGATGTCGGTGAACGGACGGATCGACTGCAGGTAGTGGGTGAACTCGGCCAGGTCCCGGTCGTCCTCCCACCGCAGGGGGACGACGTACTCGATCCACGGCCGGGGGGTCATGACGCCGCCCGGGCCCCGGCCAGCTGCGCGCCCCGGTGCCGCGGACTCGTTCCGCTCCGGAAGTGGGTGAGCAGGTGCTGGGCGGCGAGGTCGTCCAGGTACAGGCAGGCGGCCGCGCCGAACAGGATCTGCGGGGCCTGGGCCGGGTCCTGCTCGGCGAGCCCCCCGGCCAGGTCACGTCCGGCGATCTGCTCGTGCACCGCGTCCGCCTGGACGTGCTCGTCGAAGAAGCGGGTCGCCTGGACACCGAAGCCCAGACGACGGAGCCCGTTGCCGTACAAGCGGTTCGGCAGCGAGGACGTCATCTCGAAGGCGGCCAGATGACCGACGACGGCACCGACCAGCCGGCGGTGCAGGCCGAACATGGACATCGCGTTGACCCCGGCCAGCACGACCGCAGGCGCCTCGTCGACGAGCATGCCATAGCGGCAATCCAAGCCCAATGCGGCCATCGAGTCGGCGAACAGGGTGGCGTGCATGCGGTCGGGACGGCCGCCGCCGTACTCGTCGGCCTGCACCTCGACCAGGGCCGCCTTGGCGGCGCCGGCCAGCCGGGGAATGGCCCAGGTGTGGGGGTCGGCCTCCTTGAGGTGGTAGACCGACCGCACCGTCAGGAAGTCGCGGTAGTTCGCCACGGTGCCGGACCGGGCCAGGTAACCGGCCAGGCTCCGTCCCCGGTCCGGCTGGGGCGCCGTGGCCGAGAACAGGGACTCGGCCACGCCGGCGGGTCGAAGTTCGATGATCGGTGCCCCGGCCAGCAGGGCCGCCTCGAACGGCGCCTCCAGGGCCGCGCGCACCGCCAGCAGCCCGGGGTGCCACTCCCACCCGTCGTCCACGCCTTCGATGCCGCGGTAGTGCAGCTCGTACAGCATCAGCAGGGCGAGCTGCACGTCGTCGTCGACAAGGATGCCGTCCGCGCCCACGGCGGTCGCCTCCGCGACGAGATCGTCGCAGCGGGCGAGGTCGTCGGTGAGCCGGCGGGCGAGGCCGGCGCTGAGCCGGCCACGGGGTGTCGGCAGTGGCATGCGGGTGGTGGGCATGGTCGGGCGTCCCTCCGATCGGAATCCTGGAGCCGGGGTGCGCTCGGATCACCGCCGGGTGGCGCCACGATCCGCGGGCCCACCGGTTGAACCGGGGGTCGTGTGACACGGGGGCGGGGCGAGAACTGTTCAGTGCCCGGGTTCGCGCCGAGGGAAACGGCGCCCGGGTGTTGTGTCGGCGGCGTCCCGCCCGAGATCCGCCGTTGCGGTCTGTCGGGCACTCACGGCGCGTCGACCGGGCCCGGTTCCCGCCGTCCGGCCCGGTCACGGTCGACGCGCCCGGTGGCCGGCGGCGGAAGGGCACCGGTGCGCAGGACGGTGTCGGCGATGTCGCCGATGCTCGCGCTGGTCTGCTCGCTCGCCCGGGAGAGCAACTGGCGCGCCTGGGTCGGCGAGAGGTGGTAGAGCGCCATCAGAATGCCGGACGCCGCGGCGATCCGGTGCTGCACGGGCAGGCCTGCGCCGGTCGGGACGGCCACCGTTCCGGCCAGGGCCGCACGTTCCCGCTGCACCAGCGCAATGGCGTGATCGACGAGTACGCCGACCAGGGCGCGATCCGACGGCGCGGGGTGGTACCCGTCCTCCCAGTGGCAGGCGAGCACACCCCGGTACGGTGGCCCGGACCCCGGGGAGTTCACGAAGTGGGCCCGGATCCCGGCGCCGTCGACGGTCACGGAAACCCCGAGAGCATCCGGGGCCTCGCCGGCCGCGGCGTCGATGTCGCCCGGCGACCGGCCCGGCTGCGCATGCTCCGGGGACGCGAGGCACGGGGCCAGCCCCGGCCGGATCCGGCGGATGCGGTAGGGGCGGGTTCCCTGCTCGGTCACCTCGATCAGGCATTCGTCACACAACGCCGGCACGCAGACCTGGGCCAGCCCGGCGAAGACCCGGGCGGGTTCGTGCGATGCCTCCAGGTGACGCAGGCCGCTCAGGACCCGGTCCAGATGAACGCGGCTGACCTGGCCGTCACCGGAGTCGTCCGCAAGGTCGAACATGGTCGGGCGTCCTTCTTGGTTCCTCGACCCGGCTGGTGCTGGCCATGGTCGGTGGATCGGTGGATCTTTCCGGATTCCGACCGGGGTGCTGCCCGGGAACCGGCGGGCCGGAGCCGGCGGGTGCGGCCCGGCCGGCGGCGCGGCTCGCGCGCACCGCCGACCGGGCCGCGGCAAGACCGGGATCGACCGATCCCGCCGCATCCCGCCGGACGGCGGACCTTACCGGGCCGACTGCCCGATGGCGTCGGTGGAATCCGAGGCTTGGTTCCGCACCTGCTCGGCAGCCTGGCCGGTGTCCTGGCGAACGGTGTCCATCGCCTCGCTCGCGGTGGACTTGACCTCCTCCAGGGCCTGTTGGGCCGGTTCCTGCAGGTGCTGCGCGGTCTCCTTTGCCGCGTCGGTCAACTCGTGCACCAAGGGCTCGGCGGTCTCCTTGACGGCTTGGGCGGCACGCTGCTCCGCCCGGCTGGCCGGGATCAGGGACGAGGCGAGCAGCCCCAGGCCGAAGGCGATCAGGCCCGCGGCGACCGGGGAACCCTTGGCCCGCTCGGCGATCATCGACGGAGCCTCGGACACCGTGTCGCCCACCGTCGATGCGGCATGCTGGGTCTGGTCGGCGGCCTCCGAGGCGGTGCCCATCACCGAGTCCTTTACCGCGGTGGCGGCCCCGCGGACCCGGCCGACCTGGCGACGGGCGATGCTGCCGGGATTCACCTTGTCGCCGAGCGCATTGACGTCGTCGCTGAGTTCGCTCCGGGTGCGTTGGATGTCGCGTCGGATCTGTTCCGGGTCACTGGTCATGGCTGGCTCTCGTTTCCTTTCAGAGCATCCGGGATCTTCTTGACGGTCGC
>NZ_JBMDXT010000005.1:0-4160 GCF_048594475.1 Nakamurella sp.
GGCTTCGTCGGTCGGTGGTTTAGGAGGATCGTCTGGGGACGGTGCCCTCTTGGTCGACGGCGGCGCGGGCCCTGGCGTGGGCCCGCGGTCCGGGGGTGAAGTCGGGCAGCATGTAGCCCTCCAGGCCGGGGACGACGACCCGGAACACGTCGACCCCGATGTCCGGATGGGTCATGTCCACGGCCAGCACCCGGTGGATCCCGATGGCCCGCAACCGGGCCAGCAGGGTCCGGCCGTCGGCCTCGAACGTGTCCGACGAGGTGTCGGGGAACCGGCGCAGGTCAACGGTTTCCGGGACGGCCAGCAGTTCGGCATTGGCCTCGTCGAAGGTCGCCCGGAAGCGGCGGTGATGCCCGAAGGTGTCGTCGCGCGACCCGGCGATGTAGACCAGCCGGCCCTGGGCGGCCTCGCAGATGGCGCGGATGACGGCGACCTGCGGGTCCAGGTGGGTGCCGTACCCGTGGTAGAGGCCGATCGTCGGGTTGCCGACGTCGCACAGGTACGCGACGAACGTCGGGACCGCGGTGTCCACCGTGCAATCGATGACCACCACCTCGACGCCGACCGCCCGGGCGGCGCCGACCAGGGCGGCGATGTCCGGGCTGGACGCGGTGCTCAGGTCGACCCGCCGGCGCCGGGCACCGGCCTCCCAGGCCACCTTGCTGCAGGTCGAGGCGTCGCGCTCGATCACCTCGTACAGGGCCCCGATCAGCGCCTCCGCCTTGGTGTTTCCCGAGTTGAGGCCGTTGGAGCTGAACGAGAACGGCAGCAGCGACGAGCGCCGGTGCCGGAACCGCTCCAGCGCCACCATGACGGTCGGGACGGCGATCGCCGGCCCGCCGAAGAGATCGTCGGCCATCACCCACTGCTCGGGCCGCTCCGGGGAGAACAGCGAGTGGCGGCTGAGCGGCAGCTGCGTGCGCGGGATCCGGGCCGGCTCGTCGAGATCGGCGTAGCTCGCCGTGAACCGGGCCAGCGGCGTGTGCTCGCCGGCGTGCCGTTCGAAGCACTCCATGGCCGCCGACGCCATGGCCGCGGGCAGGGTGAAGCCCTTCCCGCCGTCGACCGAGAGGTAACCGGCCTGCGGCCGGACCGACAGCACCACCGGGATGCCCAGGCAGTCCAGGCCGGTGATGGTGGCCAGCCGGGTCAGCCCGATGGCGCGGAAGCGGCCGCGGACCCGGTCGAGCGTCTGCTCCGGGGTGATGGTCCGCTGCGCGTCGGCGCGAAGCCCCTTGCCGGTGGCGTCACGATCCAGGACGGACGTCACCGCACCGCCACCGTCTGCCGGGCGTGGGCGACGGCGCGGGGGCCGGGCCGGTAGAAGTCGAACATGTAGCCCTCGAGCCCGGGCACCACCACGCGGACGACCGGTACCTGCAGGTCGGGGTGGGTCAGGTCGACGACGATCGCGGAGTGGAGCCCGGCGGTGCGCAGCCGGTCGAGCACGACGGTGACGTCCTGCCCGAAGGAGCTGGTGGCACCGGACTCGTGGCGGTCGGCGCGGACCGTCGGCGGGATGGCGTCGAACGCGTCGCGGCGGCCGTCCCCCATGAAGCGGTTCATCCGCTGGTCGCGGGTGAAGTAGTCGTCCCGCGACCCGGCGATCAGCAGCAGCCGGGCCTGGGCGGCCTCGGTCAGCGCCCGGATCATCGCGATCGACGGGTCGAGATGCGCGCCGTACCCCCGGTACAGGCCCATCGCCGGGTCCCGACGATCGGCGACCACCGCGGTGTAGGCGGGAACCTGGGTGTCGACGGTGATGTCGAACAGGTAGGCCGAGACATCGGCGGCGTCGAAGCGCTCGATGAGCGACCGGACGAGCGGATCGGTCACCGTGTCCAGGTCGACCCGCCTGGTCATTCCGGCCGGAGCGGCGCGCGAGCAGGCGACCGCGTCCCGTTCGACGACCTCGTACAGCGCGGCGGCCAACGCCTCGAGCAGGTGATTGCCGCCGGCCAGCCCGTTCGAGCCCGCCGCGAACGGCATCCACCGGCGGGTCGGGACGCGGGCGGTGTTGCCCATGCTGACGACCGCCTCCGGAACCGCGACCGCCCGCTGCGTCATCAGGTCCCAGCCCATCACCCAGGGTTCCGGGCGCCGGGGGTCGAACAGCGAGTGACTGGTCAGCGGCAGGTGGTGCTCGGCCATCGTCAGGCCCATGTCGTCGAGCACTGCGTGCGATTCGTGGAGCACCTCCAGCTGCAGGTTCTCCGCGTGCCAGATCTCGACCGCTTCCATCCCGGCCGACACCATGGCCGCCAGGGTGGTGAAACCCTTGCCCCCCGAGACGGTCAGCGACGGCGCCGTCGGCCGGTAGCCGACCACCGTGGGGATGCCGATCCGGTCCAGGCCGGTGATGTCCGCGAGCCGGGTGAGGCCGACGATCGGGGCCACCGACCGGATCCGGTCCAGCGTGCGGTCGGGCGGCGTGGTGCGCTGGGTGCCGGCGTAGAAGCCCTTGTCCGCCGTGTACGCCACGCCGTTGATATGGATCTCGGTGCCCATCAGCCGCCCCCGCTCGTCCGTCCTGGCCTCGACTTCCGGCCGGCCCCACCCGGGACGCCGCGATCGGCCCCCGGAAACCGCGCCGGGGCCGGGCTCCCCGGCCGGGCCCGGCCCCGCACCGCCGGGGTCGTCAGGTCGCGATCGCGGCCGAGGCCGCGGCGGTGACCGTCGTGGTGGTCGTCGTGGTGGTGATGGTGTCGCCCCCGCCGCCGGCGACGCTGGCCAGCTGCTCGTCGTCGATCTCCTCGACGGCCTGCGGCACGAAAAGATGCGCGCTGCTGGCCACGTCGGCGGGCGTGACGTCGCCGAAGCCGAGTTCGGACAGGATGGACGCACGCTCCGAATCGTTGGCCGCGGTCAACCGCTCGCGCAGCGACGGATCCGCCGCGATCGTGCGCACCAGGGTGATGACGCGCTCGGAGTCTGCCATGGGGTTCCCTTCGGGACGGTGGTCTGAACGGTCCGATGTCGGCGCGATCAGGGCGGACCACGAGGTCCGGCAGCAGAAGCATGCAGCTCGATATTGCTCTGTGCAACGGCTTCATCACAATGAGTGAGTTAGCTGATGACGGATAGTTCGCTCGTCACCCTGGTCGCGCTGCCGACGTCATCGGCCGTCAGCCGATTCATGCTCGCGCCCGGCGGATGGGTCCGAGCCGGCTCGCGGCGGCGAGGTCGTCAGCGGGCACCGACCGTCCCGGGTCAGGTGGCCGCCGCGGCGCAGCACACCGCCGACACCCCGGTCGGGAAGGTCGGCCAGGTGTCGCCCCCGCCGCCGGCGACGCTGGCCAGCTGGTCATCGTCGATCTCCTCGACCGACCGTGGTGCGAAGAGGGTCTCGCTCCCCACGAGATCGGCCGGGGAGACATCGCCGTAGCCGATGTCGGCGAGGACGGTGCCGCGCTCCTCCGGCGGCGTGGCGGTCAACCGATCCATCAGGGCCGGGTCGGCTGCGATCGTGCGGATGAGCGAGATGATGCGGTCGGTGTCGACCATGACTGCTCCCTCTGCGGGTCACCGAACGATCCCTCGGCCGCTCGGGGCGGATCCCGGGCGGATCCATGCCGCATCATCCAGACTGCTCTTGCACAGTGCAACCAAGTCATCACATAGAGTGAAGATGCCGGCCGCAGTGGAGGGAGATCACCCATCGACAACGAGCCCCCCGGCCGCCTGGTCGTCGTCGGGACCGGTATCTCGGGGATCAGCCAACTGACCCTGGAGGCGGTCGCGTGGATCGAGGCGGCCGACGTCGTGTGCTACGTGCTGGCCGACCCGCTCACCGAACGGTGGATCCACGAGCACGCCCGGCAGGCCGAGGATCTCACCCGGCTGCACCACCCCGGGGCGCCGCGGCCGGAGGCCTATCGGGCCATGAGCGAGCGCCTGGTGGCCCATGCCCGGGCCGGCCGGCTGGTCGTCGGGGTGTTCTACGGCCACCCCGGGGTGTTCACCAGCCCGTCCCACTGGGCGATCGACACCGCTCGGGCGGAGGGCATTCCGGCCCGCATGCTGCCGGCCGTCTCCGCCGAGGACTGCCTGTTCGCCGACCTGGGCATCGACCCGGGAGACGGTGCCTGCCAGTCGTTCGAGGCCACCGACATGCTGATCCGGGCGCGCGAGCCGGCGACCGACGCCCACGTGGTCGTCTG
>NZ_JBMDXT010000050.1:0-5002 GCF_048594475.1 Nakamurella sp.
TGAGGTCACGACGCCCGTCCGGCAGGTGCCGAGATCGCCGCCGAACCCCGGCCGACACATCCGGTTCAAGACACCACGGTCAGTCAGAGCAAGAGTCAAGCCGAAGCCCGACGGCGATCACCCCTACATCCTCACTGTCAGACCAGCACGGTCAGACCAGCACGGTCAGCAGTGCCCAGGTGACGACGGCCGACGGCAGCAGCGAGTCCATGCGGTCCATCAGGCCGCCGTGGCCGGGCAGGATCGTGCCCATGTCCTTGACCCCGAGGTCGCGTTTGATCAGCGACTCGGTCAGGTCGCCGATCGTCGCGGTGGCGGCGATGGCCACCCCGATGATCAGGCCGTGCCACCACACGCCGTCCAGCAGCAGCCAGACGCACAGCGCGCCGGCCAGCATGCAGCCGGCGACCGAGCCGCCGAATCCCTCCCAGGACTTCTTCGGGGAGATGGTGGGGGCCATGGGGTGCTTGCCGGCGAGGACGCCGGCGGTGTAGCCGCCGACGTCGTTGGCCACGACCAGGATCAGAAAGGTCAGGATGCGCTGCGCGCCGTCGTCGGGCACCAGCATCAGGGTGGCGAAGCCGGCGAACAGGCCGATGTAGACGGTGACGAAGACCGAGGCGGACAGGTCGGCCAGGTAGCCGTCGGCGCCACCGGGCAGCCGCCACACCATGCACAGCAGGGTGGTCGCGGCGACGCCGATGCCCAGGGCGGCCGCCCCGTACGGCCAGGCGAGCGCCATCGTGGCGACGGCGCCGAGCGTGACGGGGATCCAGGACAGCGTGAGGCCGCGGGCCCGGCGCAGGGTGCCCTGCAGCTCCCAGACCGAGACGGCGATGGCGGCGGCGATCACGACCAGGAAGGTCACCCGGTACGTCAGCAACGACAGCAGGGCGATGGCCCCCAGGCCGACGCCGACGCCGATCGCCATCGGCAGGTTGCGACCCGCGCGCGATCCGGCGGGCGGCGACGCGGGAGCGGGGTCGCCGGACCCGTCCGGCGGGCCGCCGGCAGTCTGGGCGGCCATCAGACCTCGAGCAGCTCGGCTTCCTTGTGCTTGACCAGCTCATCCACCTGGTGGGTGTACCGGTCGGTGATCTGCTGGAGTTCCTTCTCCGCGCGGGTCACCTCGTCCTCGCCGACCTCGCCGTCCTTGGACAGCTTGTCCAGGGCCTGCGTGCACTTGCGGCGGATGTTGCGGATCGAGACCTTGGCGTCCTCGCCCTTGGACCGCGCGGTCTTGCCCAGCTCGCGCCGGCGCTGCTCGGTCAGCTGCGGGAACACGACCCGGATGACGATGCCGTCGGTGGTCGGGTTCACGCCCAGGTCGGAATCCCGGATCGCCTTCTCGACCGCGTGCAGCTGGCTGGCGTCGTACGGCTTGATGACGGCCATCCGCGCCTCGGGGATGTTGATCGCCGCCATCTGGGTGATCGGAGTCGGGGCCCCGTAGTAGTCGACCTGGATGCGGCCGAACATGTTCGGGTTGGCCCGGCCGGTGCGCAGGGTGGCCAGATCCTCCTTGGCCACGCTCACCGCCTTCTCCATCTTCTCCTCGGCGTCGAAGAGTTCTTCGTCGATCATCTGATCGTGCCCTTCCGGCTACTTGTCCAGGCGGGGAGGTGTGTACACCAGGGTGCCGATGGTCGCCCCACGCACAGCCTTGCCGATGTTGCCGTCGGTCAGCAGGTTGAACACGATGATCGGCATGTCGTTGTCCATGCAGAGGCTGAACGCGGTCGCGTCGGCGACCTGCAACCCCTTCTCCAGGACCTCGCGATGGGTGATCTCGTGGAACATGGTGGCCTCGGGGAACCGGCGCGGGTCCATGTCGTAGACCCCGTCCACCGCCTTGGCCATCAGCACCACCTCGGCGCCGATCTCCAGCGCCCGCTGCGCGGCGGTGGTGTCGGTGGAGAAGTACGGCATGCCGACGCCGGCCCCGAAGATGACCACGCGGCCCTTCTCCAGGTGCCGCTCGGCCCGCCGCGGGATGTACGGCTCGGCGACCTGTCCCATGGTGATCGCGGTCTGCACCCGGGTGTCGATGTTGTGCTCGCGCTCCAGGAAGTCCTGCAGCGCGAGACAGTTCATGACGGTGCCGAGCATGCCCATGTAGTCCGCCCGGGCCCGCTCCATGCCGCGTTCGTGCAGCTGCGCGCCACGGAAGAAGTTGCCGCCGCCGATGACGACGGCGACCTGCACGCCGTCGGCGGCGACCTCGGCGATCTGCTCGGCGACGGTCGAGACGACGTCGGGATCGACCCCGACCTCGCCGCCGCCGAACATCTCGCCACCCAGCTTCAGGACGACCCGACGGAACGGGCGGCGCGGGCGGACCTCGGGCATCAGGCGGTGCCGACCTCGAAGCGGGTGAACGCGGTCACGGTGACCCCGGCCGCGGTCAGCAGCGCGCCGACGGTCTTCTTCGAGTCCAGCACCGAGGGCTGCTCGGTGAGCACGAACTCCTTGAAGAAGCCGTTCACCCGACCCTCGGTGATCTTGGGCAGAGCCGCCTCCGGCTTGCCCTCCTCGCGGGCGGTCGCCTCGGCGATGCGCCGCTCGCTCTCGACCACGTCGGCCGGAACCGCGTCCCGGGTGGTGTACCGGGCCTTGAGCGAGGCGATCTGCATCGCCGCGCCGCGTGCGGCCTCGGCCGCGGCCTCACCGTCGCCCTCGTACGCGACCAGCACGCCGATGGCCGGCGGCAGGTCGGCGGAGCGCTTGTGCAGGTAGACGGTGGTGTTGCCGTCGTACTTGGCGACCCGGCGCAGTTCCAGCTTCTCGCCGATCTTCGCCGACAGCAGGTTGATCTCGTCGGCGACGGTGCCGGTGCCCAGCTCGGCGGCCAGCACCTGCTCCGGGGTCACCCCGGCCTCCTGCTGGGCCGCGACGTTGACGATCCGCTCGGCCAGCTCCTGGAACTCGGCGTTCTTGGCCACGAAGTCGGTCTCGCAGTCGAGCTCGACCAGGGCCCCGCCCACCGCGGCCACCAGGCCGTTGGCGGTGGTGCGCTCCGCCCGCTTGCCGATGTCCTTCGCACCCTTGATGCGCAGGTACTCGACCGCCTTGTCGAAGTCACCGTCGGACTCCTCCAGAGCCCGCTTGCAGTCCATCATTCCGGCGCCGGTGATCTCCCGGAGCCGCTTGACGTCGGCCGCGCTGATTGCCATGTCGGCGGTGTTCCTTACTGTCGTGAATTCGGGTGGGTGAGGGGTGTCCGCGGGCTCAGGCCTCGGCGGCGGCGGGCGCCTCGGCGACCGGGGCCGCCTCCGTGGCCGGGGCCGCGTCGGCGGCCGGGGCCGCCTCGACCGCACCGGCGGTCGCAGCGGTCTCCGCCTCGTGGGCGGCGAGCAGCTCGCGCTCCCACTCCGCCAGCGGCTCCTCCTGGGTGTTGCCCGCGCCGCCACCGCTGCGCTGGATCAGCCCGGCGGCGACCGCCTCGGCGATGACCTTGGTCAGCAGCGCGGCGGACCGGATGGCGTCGTCGTTGCCCGGAACCGGGTAGTCGACCTCGTCCGGGTCGCAGTTGGTGTCCAGCACCGCGACGACCGGGATGTTGAGCTTGCGGGCCTCGCCGACGGCGATGTGCTCCTTCTTGGTGTCGACGATCCACACCGCGGACGGGACCTTGGCCATGTCCCGGATGCCGCCCAGGGTCTTGGCCAGCTTCTCCTTCTCGCGGGTCAGCAGCAGGACCTCCTTCTTGGTGCGGCCGTCGAACTCGCCGGAGGTCTCCATCGCCTCGAGATCCTTCAGGCGCTGCAGACGCTTGTGCACGGTGGAGAAGTTGGTGAGCATGCCGCCCAGCCAGCGCTGGTTCACGTAGGGCATGTTGACCCGGGTCGCCTGCTCCGCGATGGCCTCCTGGGCCTGCCGCTTGGTGCCGACGAACAGGATGGTGCCGCCGTGGGCGACGGTCTCCTTGACGAACTCGAACGCGCGGTCGACGTACTGCAGGGTCTGCTGCAGGTCGATGATGTAGATGCCGTTGCGCTCGGTGAAGATGAACCGCTTCATCTTTGGGTTCCAGCGCCGGGTCTGGTGTCCGAAGTGGACGCCGGCATCCAGCATCTGGCGCATCGTGACGACAGCCATGGCCGTCCTTCCTGGTGCAGCGCTGCGCGCCGGATCCGTCCGGGCACGCGAACGCAGGGTTCGGTTGTCGCCATGGGTCGGGTGACCCGTGGCCCTGACGCCCTCCGGGCGCACCGCCCCGGTCCCGGCCTCGTGGCGGACCACGGGGGCGGCATCGGGGACCTCGGTGCGTCGCGGGCCGGTGGGATGATGGTGCGTCCCGTTGGCAGCAAGGCGTGCGAAGTCAGCCCACCGGTGGCGAGCTGCCCGACCAGGGTACTCGATCGGCCGGTCATCCGTGGCATCCACCGCGCCGGGCCGCCGCGACCGGCGGCCGCGTTGCCGCGGAAACGTCGGGGCGGGCGTTCCCGCGGGAACGTCGCCGCGGAGCGTTCCCGCGGAGACGCCTGAGTTGTCCCCATGTCCGATTTCCATCCACATCGGCCGGCGTCGGCTCCCGCCGGCCCCGGTCCGGCGGCATCGTCGGCGGCATGTCCGGTCACCTGCCCCGATTCGCGACCCGGCCGGCCCGCGCGCCCGGGCCCGCGGCGCTGCTCGTGGTGATGCTGACGACCCTGATCACGCTGCCGATCGGCGCGGCCGTCTCGGCCGGCCCGGCGACGGCCGCACCCGCCGCGCCGGGGCGGGCCGGCCCGGCGACCGGATTCGTCCTGCCGGTCCCCCCGCCGCCGGTCGTGCTCGTGCCGTTCGATCCGCCGCCGGACCGGTACGCGGCCGGGCACCGCGGGGTCGACCTGGCCGCCCCGGTGGGCACGGTGGTGACCGCCGCCGGCCCGGGCCGGGTGGTGTTCGCCGGCACCGTGGTCGACCGGGGTGTGGTGTCGGTCGAGCACGAGGGCGGCCTGCGCACCACCTACGAGCCGGTCACCGCCACGGTGCCGGCCGGCACCGTGGTCGCCGCCGG
>NZ_JBMDXT010000500.1:0-5142 GCF_048594475.1 Nakamurella sp.
GCGCCGGCCGTGACGAGCACGATCAGCGGGAAGATCCAGCCACCACCGGAGGACTTGGCCATCCGACCAGTCTTCCCGGCGATCACGCACAGCGACGTGTGCGCCCGCTCACCCTCCCGAACCGGCATTTCTTGCCGCGACTCGCCGTATAGCACCGGACCGAGCTTGACGGGAGACGAGACACACGGGTGTAATCACATCGGTGTCATTTCACCGGTCGTCCTCGATCAGTTCCCCGACGTCAGCGCAGATCCGCGGCGAACGCCTCCGGTCGAGGGTGGCACAGGGCCGGACGCCCCGGTGACCCGGACGTCGATGGCGACACGACCGCCACCGGCTCCACAGCAAGGACAGTGAGGAAGCAGCGCGTGACCGACCTGGGGGTGCCCACCATGCGGCAGATTCCCTTCTCGCCGACGGAAACCGGCGAACCGGAATGGCACGAAAGGGCGCTGTGCGCTCAGACCGACCCCGAGGCGTTCTTCCCCGAAAAGGGCGGATCGACCCGGGAGGCCAAGAAGATCTGCACGGGCTGCGAGGTGCGGGCCGAATGCCTGTCCTACGCGCTGGCCCATGACGAGCGGTTCGGCATCTGGGGCGGGTTGAGCGAGCGGGAACGCCGCCGGCTCAAGCGCGCCGCGGGCTGACCCCGGCCCGGATCCGGCCGGCGCGGTACCCACCGGATCCGGCCGGCGGCCGTCGATCACCCGGACCGGGTGATCATTCCCCGGTGGCGGTCGCCGATCCGTACCGTCGTCGGGGTGCGCGTCATTCTCAACATCATCTGGCTGGTGCTCTGCGGCTTCTGGATGTTCCTGGGGTACATCCTGGCCGGCATCGTCGCCTGCATCCTCATCATCACGATCCCGTTCGGCATCGCCTCGTTCCGCATCGCCGGCTTCGCGCTCTGGCCGTTCGGGCGGACGATGGTCAACCGGCCGGACGCCGGCTCGCCCTCGTTCGTCGGCAACGTCATCTGGTTCATCTTCGCGGGCCTGTGGCTGGCCATCGGGCACCTGGTCACCGGGCTGGCGCTGTGCCTGACGATCATCGGGATCCCGCTTGCGGTGGCCAATTTCAAGCTGATCCCGATCTCGCTCGCCCCGCTGGGCAAGCAGGTCGTCCGGCTCGACGACCCGCGGGCCCTGCAGACCGTCAGCTGACCGGGCCGTCCTCGTCGTCGGGGTCGCCCAGCACGTCGGCCAGCAGCTCGGCCAGCACCTCGGTGACCAGGTCGCCCAGTTCGCCGGCGTCGCCCGACCGCACCTCCAGGGGGCGGCGGTAGACCACGATCCGCGCCTTCGTCGGCCGGCCCCGGTTGTCCATCCCCGGCGGCAGGAACCGGGCCAGCGGCACCCCGCCGTCCAGCACGACCTCGTTCGAGGCGGTCTCCTGTCCCTGCGCCGGCACGGCCGGCACCTCGTCGACGGCGAACTCCAGCGTCTCCATCCGGCCCGGCCAGCGGACCTCGAGGTCGGCGACCGCCTCCAGTACCGCCTGGTCGAACCGTTCGGCCCGGGTCCGGGAGGCCGGCAGGTCGGCCGGCAACAGCGGTGTGCGCAGCCCGCGCCCGCGGCGGTCCCGCCGGGGCGGGGAGACCGGGACCCCGGCCGCCGGCGTGCGACGCGCCGGCACGGCCGGCCCGGCCGGTCGCGGCGCGCGGCCGGACGACCCGGGACGGGTGCGTCGGGGTTCAGGATTCGGGCCGGCCATCTCGGCAGTCAGTATGGCCCGCCGCGGGGCCGCCGGCCGCACCGGCCGGGACCGCCGGGTCCCGCCGCCGGCGTGACCCGTCCGGGTCGGACGGGCGGGCCGTCCGACCCCGCCGCCGGGAGCGTCCGCGACATCGGTCCGGCGTGCCGCGCCACCGCGACCGGAGTGGCCGCGTTATCGTGCCGCAGTGGCCAGACTGCGGCGATGCTCACGGAACGGGTGTACCAACCCGGCCGTGGCGACCCTGACATTCGCGTACGCGGATTCGACCGCGGTCGTCGGCCCCTTGGCGACCGCCGCCGAGCCGCACTCCTACGACCTGTGCTCGGCGCACGCCCAAGGGCTGACCGCGCCGAAGGGCTGGGAGGTGGTGCGCCCGGAGGACGAGCTCGGGGACGGCGCCCGCAACGACGACCTGGAGGCGCTGGCCGACGCGGTCCGCGAGGCCGGCCGGGTCGAGCGGAACGCCCAGCGCGAGCCCGAGCCGGCTCCTGCCGAGGGTGGCCGCCGCGGGCACCTGCGGGTGCTCCCCTCCCCGGACGCCTGACCGGCCGGCCCGCTCGCCGCCCGCCGGCCGGTCCCGCCTCGGGCGGATCGCCGGCCCACCCCCCGGCAGATCGCGGTGCTGGGTCCGGTTGATGTCGGGACGATGTCGGCGCGGTGTGCTCCCCGTCGGGCACCGGCCCGGCCTGCGACGACGCTCACGATCACGGGTGTGTCCGGGGTCGGCGGCCGGGACCCCGGGTAGGGTCCTTGACGGGTGACGGCCGGTCGGCCGGGGCGCCCGTGACCCCCCGGGGCACTGGTGAAGAACGGCAGGCGGCGCGCCGGCGTGCGATCGGTGTCGCGTCGAGCGCAGACGAGAGGACTGATGTCGTGGCGGTACCGACCTCGGAGGCCGGGCGACCGGCCGATGCGAGCCAGTCGAGGCTGACGGCGTTCGTCAAGGCGTACGACGTGCGGGGCCTGGTCGGATCGCAGCTGACCGCGGAGGTGACCAGGGCCATCGGGTACGCGTTCGCGCGGTTCCTGAGCCCGGACGCCTCGTCCGTGGTCGTCGCGTACGACATGCGCGAGTCGTCCCCGGAACTGGCCGGGGCGTTCGCCGACGGCGTGACCACCGCGGGCCTGGACGTCGTGATGGCCGGCCTCGGCTCGACCGACATGCTCTACTTCGCCGCCGGTCACCTGGACATGCCGGGCGCGATGTTCACCGCGTCGCACAACCCGGCCGCCTACAACGGCATCAAGATGTGTCTGGCCGGGGCCGTGCCGATCAGCCTGGACACCGGGCTGGCCCTGGTCCGGGACGAGGCCCAGGACATCCTGGACACCGGGTGGGACGCCGCGCGCCTGGCCGGGGACCGCGTCGGCACGGTGACCGAGCAGGATCTGCTCGTCGAGTACGCCGCCTACCTGCACTCGCTGGTCGACCTGCGCTCGATCCGGCCGCTGCGGGTCGTGGTGGACGCCGGCAACGGCATGGCCGGTTACACCGTGCCCGCCGTGTTGAGCGGCCTGCCGCTGCAGGTCGACCCCATGTACTTCGAGCTCGACGGCAGCTTCCCGAACCACGAGGCCAACCCGCTGGACCCGGCCAACCTGGTCGACCTGCAGGCCCGGATGCGGGAGGTGCAGGCCGACATCGGCCTGGCGTTCGACGGCGACGCCGACCGCTGCTTCGTCGTGGACGAGCGGGGCGAGCCCGTCTCGCCGAGCGCGATCACCGCGCTGGTGGCCACCCGCGAGCTGCGCCGGCATCCCGGCGCGACCATCCTCTACAACCTGATCTCCTCCCGCGCGGTGCCGGAGATCGTGACCCAGGCCGGCGGCTCGCCGGTCCGAACCCGGGTCGGGCATTCCTTCATCAAGGCCGAGATGGCCCGGACCGGTGCGGTCTTCGGCGGCGAGCACTCCGCGCACTACTACTTCGCCGACTTCTTCCGGGCGGACACCGGCATGCTGGCCGCGCTGCACGTGCTGGCCGCGCTCGGCGGCCAGGACGCCCCGCTGTCCGAATTCGCCGCCGAGTACGACCGGTACGCCGACTCCGGGGAGATCAACTCGACGGTGGCCGACGTGCCGGGCAAGCTGGACCAGATCAAGGCCTGGGCCGCCGCGAACGGTGGCGAGATCGACGAGATGGACGGCATCACCGTCGGGCTCGACGACGGCCGCTGGTTCAACGTCCGGCCGAGCAACACCGAACCGCTGCTGCGGCTCAACGTCGAGGCGCGGACGCCGGCGGCGATGAGCGCGCTGCGCGACGAGATCCTCGCGCTGATCCGCGGCTGACCGCGCCCGATCCGGCCCGCGCCCGAGTCACCCACCACGGGGGATACCGGAGCGGGCGACCCGCAGGTGACGATCATCGAGGATCGCCACCGCCGACAGAAAGGCTCCGACGATGTCAGGTCCGGGGGAGGGACCGGCCCGCTTGGACCCGGTTCTGCTCGACGTGCTCGCCTGCCCGGCGCAGGACCACGGTCCGCTGATCCAGGGAGCTCCGGGTGATCCGGCGGCGCCGGCCCTGACCTGCACCCGCTGCGCCCGGGTCTTCCCGATCCGGGACGGCATTCCCGTCCTGCTGCTCGACGAGGCCACCGGCGGGGACCGGTCGCCGGCATGAGCGAGCGGCAGCGAGCGAATCATCGGGACCGCATGACGGTGGCTCTTCCCGGGGCGACCGAGCGTGCGAGGTGCCCCGGAAGGTCGCCGGCATGAGCCGGGTCGACCTGCACGACGCCGCCGGGCTGGCCGCGGCCGACCTGGCCCTCTTGCTGCCGGCGGCCGCGCTGGCCGGGGCGCATGTGCGGGCGACCGCCGAGCAGGTGGCCGGCTTCGCCGACTTCGGCCGGCCGCGCGCGCTGGTCGTGGTCGGGGCGAACGCGGCGGTGGACACCGCGCTGCTGACCGCGCTGGTCGGCGACGCGCCGGCCCCGGTGGTCGCCGGCACCGGCCTGCCGCTGTGGGTCGGCCCGCTGGACATCGTGGTGGTGCTCGCGTCGCTGGTGGACGACATCGCCGCCGCGGAGGCCGCCGCCCTGGCCGTGCGCCGCGGGGCCCGGGTGATCGTGGGGGCGGCCGGGCACGGCCCGGTGGCGGAGGCGGCGGCCGGAGCCGAACTGCTGGAACCGCCGGTGCCGGTGACCGAGGCGCTGGCCGGCCCGGCCCGGCTGGCCGTCCTGGCCGGGGTGGCGGCGGCCGCCGGCTTCGGCCGGCGCCCGGACTTCCTGGCCGCGGCCGACCAGCTCGACGCGCTGGCCGTGGCCTGCCACCCGTCGTCGGAGTTCTTCGTCAATCCCGCGCTCACGCTGGCCGAGCACCTGTCGGCCGGCACGCCGCTGATCGTGGGGACCGCCCCGGTGGCCGACGCGCTGGCCGGTTACACGTGCCGCGCCCTGGCCACGCTGAGCGGGACCGCCGCGG
>NZ_JBMDXT010000501.1:0-5362 GCF_048594475.1 Nakamurella sp.
ACGACGAGGCCCTGGCCGGCACCGATCTCGTGCTACCGGTGACCGCCGCGGGCAACGAGCACGTGTACTACCTGTACGTGGTCCGCCATCCACGCCGGGACGCGGTGCTCGCGGCGCTCGCCGACCGCGACATCGCGCTGACCGTCAGCTATCCCTGGCCGGTGCACACCATGCCGGGCTTCGCCCACCTCGGCACGCCGCCCGGGTCCCTGCCGGTCACCGAATCGGTGGCCGGGCAGATCTTCTCGCTGCCGATGTACCCGACGTTGAGCCCGGACCGGCAGGACGAGGTGATCGAGGGGTTGCTCCACGTGCTCGGCCGGGTCTGAGGCCGGCCGATGCCCCGGTTCACCGTGATCTGCCCGACCTACAACCGGGGGCCGGCGATCGCGGCCACCATCGAGTCCGTCCGCCGGCAGACCGTGCGGGACTGGGAACTGCTGGTCGTCTCCGACGCCAGCGACGACGGCACCGACGACGTGGTCGCCCGGATCGCCGCCCGGGACCGTCGGGTCCGGCTGCTGCGGACCCGACGCTTCGGCTTTCAGGCCGGACCGACGAACGTGGCGCTGAGCCGGGCCCGCGGCCCGATCGTGGCCTACCTCGACCACGACGACCGCTGGCGCCCCCACCATCTCGCGACGCTCGCGGCGGAGTTCGACCGGGGTGCGGAGTTCGTCGCCACCCGGGTGCACAAGGTGACCGCGGACGGGACACCGGTGGGCACCGCGCATCCGCTGACCATGCTCTGGCACCCCGAGCTGCAGCTGATGAACCCGCTGTTCGAGAACTCCTGCGCCGCGCACCTGACCGCGTTGGCCGAGCGGGTCGGGGGCTGGCGGGAGTCCGAGATCGGCCTGGAGGACTGGGATCTGTGGGTGCGCCTGGCCGACGCGGGCATCCGCTGCCGCACCACCCTGGAGGTGACCGTCGACATGCTGGAGAACCCGGGCACCCGCCAGCACCGCCTGCCCTGCCGGTACGGGCACGAGCTGGCCCGGCTGCCCGACGCCCGGGCCGCCCGGCGGGCCTACCGGTCGCTCACCGACACGCGGCACCGGGAGGCCGCGACCCGCGCCTGCACCGCCGACCTGACCGCCTGGTACGGCGGCCTGGCGCGGACCGGCGAGCTGGTCTACCCGAGCGGCTGGACCGGCGGCGCGAGCGCCCTGCCCGCGGCCATCGAGAGCCATCTGGCGCAGGTGGGCAGCGTGTGGCGGAACCTGGTGCTGGACCCGCAGCCGGACGGCCGGGTCGCTCTGACGATCGTGCTGGGCACCATGACGGCCGACCATGCGGAGCGGTACGTGGCCGTGTTCGGGCGCCGGATGCCGCACCAGCAGGCCTTCTTCGATCGGGTGCTGGCGGGCCGGGCCGCAGCGGTGCCGGCCGCGGGACCGGGCCGGCGGGCGCCGGGCCGGCCGGCGGGCGGCGAGATGCGCTTCCCCGGATCGGTTCTCGTCGGCGCCGGGCCCGACGGGACACCGGGGGGCCGGTGACAGCTTCCTGCCAATCCCGCCGCGGGCGCGGCCGGCTTGGCACAGTGGTCGGCAGCAGATGTCGGTGTCGTTCGGAAGGGACGTGACGGTGGCTGGTTCCGTCGGATTCAACGGCTTGATTCGTTCCGGGGTGGTCGCGGGCGGGCTCCTGTTCGCCCCGGCGTTCGACGGGGGTGCGGGCGAGAGCCGGCCGTCCGGCCCGGCGGCCGGCGCCGTCTCGGTCGGCGCGGTCGGTACCGGCGCCCCCATCGCGGCTCCGGTGGCCGGGCCGGTCGAGGTCGGCGCGGGCGTGGTGGTGCCCGTCCGCGACCTGGTCCGGCCGCTGTGCGGGTTCTGCGTGGAGTGAGCGGCGGGCGGTCGGACGGGGCCGGGTCCCGGCTTCGCACGACCGGGTGACGCATCGAGGGGACGGGCCGGCGACGCGGGCCCGTCCCCTTCGTCGTACCCGCGGCCCGGTCGCCGGTCGCCGGTCGTGGCCGCGGAGCACCGGAGGGGGTCGGGGCGGAGCACCGGAGGGGGTCGGGGCGGCGGGCCGGTGCAGGGTCGGGGCCGGGTCATGGTCGGCCGGGCCGGCCGGGCCGACCGGGTCGACCGCCGGTCAGGCGGGCGCGCAGATGGTCGGGTGGGCGGGCCGAGGGTCAGCCGGGCCGGCCGCCGGCGGGCACCGGGGGCGACCACCGTCGCTGCTCCACCGCCCGGAGGTAGTCGCCCAGCCACGGCCGCTCCGCCAGTGCGTCGACCCGATCCCGCTCGGCCAGGACCCCGCTCAGGCACACCGGGCACGGCCGGCGGCTGCCGGCCAGGTGACCGCGCCACTGGCGCTCGAGGTCGGCCGGATCGTCCCCGACCCGGCCCAACCGGCCGCCGGTCGGTGAGGTGCTGACGGTCCCGTCGGGTCGGATCAGCAGCCGGTCGGCCGGTCCCGACCGCTCCGCCGGCGCCCCCAGCCCGGCCAGGTCCGCCAGCAGCACCCGCCGGTCGGTGAGATGGGCCGGGAACGGTCCGCCGGCGCGGCTGCGGTCGGCATCGCGCAGGAACGCGCTGAAGTCCTCGTCGTCGGTGATCCGGAGCACCGTCGGGCCGGTGATGTCGGCGAGTTCGGCCACGCCGTACGGCCGGATGTCGATGTGCGGCCGGCCGGGCACGGTGATCTGCCCCTGGTCGGCGAGAAAGGACCCGTGGAAGGTCACCACGTCCCGGGCCGAGCCCGCCGGCACCGGCTCCTCGGCGCCCTCCTGCCGGACCCACACCGTGGCCGAGCCGCTCCCGTAGGCGGCGACGGCCCGAGGGGCATGGCGGGCCGCCTCGACCACGACGATGCGCGGCCGCCCCGACCGCGCCCACCGCGGGTTGTCGATCCCGGTGAACCACTGTTCGAGCCGGTCCAGGGCTGGCATGGGCATCCTCTCGGCGGGCCCGGGCCGCCGACGATCGCCGGCCGGATGGCTCCCGCCCCTCCAGCCCATCGCCTCCGGTCCCCCGGCGGGCGGTTCTGACCGCTTGCTGCCACCGCCGCCGGCCGCCCGGCTCCGATCCGATGCCTCCTGCCGGCCCGGGGATCGCCGCTCAACGGCCGGCCGGCCGCCGGACAACCGCCGGGGTGGACCGCCCGACCCACCGACCGGCCGCACCGACCGGACGAGCCGAGGGGACGGCCGGCGTCCGGCCGACAGCCACCGCGCCTACAGCCACCCGGCCTCGACGGCCTTGACCCCGGCCTCGAACCGGCTCGTGGCGTCCAGCAGTTCCAGCACGGCGGCGACGCGACGCCGGATGGTCCGGACGGACACCCCCAGACGCCGCGCCGCCACCTCGTCGGTGACCCCGGACTTGAGGATGTCCAGGGTCTCCCGGACGGTCTCCGAGCCCAGCGAGTCCTCGGCGCCGACGCCCACCGAGTGGGCCGACTTCCACATGGCCGCGAACTGGGCCTGGAAACTGCGCACCATGGCCGGCTCCTCGACGACGAGGAACGGCACCGTCAGGCTGTCCTCGTCGACCGCGACGAAGGCGATCTCCCGATCGACGATGATCGTGCGGTGCCGGACGCGCCCCGACACCCGCACCTGGGCGCCCTGACCGGCGAAGTCGGTGAGGTAGCGCAGGACGTCGGGACTGCGAGCGGCATCGGCCTGGTAGATCGCCCGGAGCGCGACCCCGCGACGCAGCGCGCCGACGTCCTGGTCCCACGATCCGCGCAGCGACTCGACCCGGTACGGGCCACCGGGCAGTGCGGACAGGACCTCGACCCGGGTGTTCTCGGCGATGCGGCCGAGCAGGTCACGCAGCCGGCCCCGGTCCTCGACGCGGCTCACGCCGGAGGGCTCCAGGCCGGCCCGCCGGATCAGCGACGCGGCCGACTCGGCGGCCGGTCGCCCGGCGTTTTCCCTGTCTCCTGGTGACACCGCGCATCATCCCCCCGACCTCTCAGTCCTCCTGAGGGTAACCGTCACTCCCCCGGGTGCCCCCGCCGCCGCTCGGTGCCGCCGCCCTCACCCCAGCCCACCACCGTCCGAGCCACCAACGCCGACGGGGCGGCCCGGCATCGCTGCCGGACCGCCCCGTCGTTCGCGCGGACATCCGCGCACGAGAACTACTTCGTCTCGTCGGCACCCTCGGCCGGCGCCTCGGCGCCGGCCTCCAGGACCTGGTCGGACGCGCCGTCCCGGTCGGGGGCGTCCTCGCCGGCCTCGATGGCCGCCTCGGCAGCCTCGGGGGCGTCGACGGCCTCGGCGACCGGACCCTCCGCGGCCTGCGCGGCTTCGTCGGCCTCGACGGCGTCGTCGGCGGCCTGGGTGGCGGCGCCGGCGGACGCGGCGACGCGGGCGGCCCGGTCACCGCGGTTGGCGGAGGCCTTGGCCACGCGGGTCGCGGCGGAGGACACGGTCTCCTCGCCGACCAGCTCGATGATCGCCATGGGGGCGTTGTCGCCCTTGCGCGGCGCAGTCTTGATGATGCGGGTGTAGCCGCCGTTGCGGGTCTCGAACGAGGGCCCGATCTCGGCGAACAGCTTGTGCACGACGTCCTTGTCGCGGACGACCTTCATGACCTCGCGACGGGCGTGCAGGGTGCCGACCTTGGCCTTGGTGACCAGCTTCTCGGCGTACGGGCGCAGGCGCTTGGCCTTGGCCTCGGTGGTGCTGATGCGGCCGTGCTCGAACAGCTGGGTGGCCAGGTTGGCCAGGATCAGCCGCTCGTGCGCCGGCGATCCGCCGAGCCGGGGTCCCTTGGAGGGCGTGGGCATGTCGTGTCCTTCTTTCGTGGTCCGCGCGTGGACGGTCGTCCACCACGGGTGAGGCGGCCACCGCGGGGCGAACCCCGCGGTGCCGACGCTGTCCTTCGAGTTCAGGAACCCTCGCCGACCGGCGAGAATCCCCGCCCACCCCCTGAGGGGTGGACCAACTGCCTGGTGCTGTGGCTGCACCGCATTCCTGGCCGCGAAGCGGACACCAGGGACATCGCGAAGCGTTTCCCTGGGGCGGAGCGCAGCGAGGCCGACCCCCGAAGGGGCTTTCGAACCCGGCCGAAGGCCGGTCCGTCACCCCTGCGGAGCAGTTCAGATCTGCTCGGTCTCCGCGTAGTCGGTGTCGTCCTGGGCCGGGGCGCCGAGGCCGGCGAGCGAGCCGTAGCCGCTGTCGTCGGTGTCGTCGTTCCAGTCCGAGTCGCCGTAGGACATCGCGGCGGCGGCGGGGTCGAACCCGGCCGGCGAGTCCTTCAGGGCCAGGCCCATGCCGGCGAGCTTGATCTTGACCTCGTCGATCGACTTCTGCCCGAAGTTGCGGATGTCCAGCAGGTCGGCCTCGGTCCGGGAGACCAGTTCGCCGACGGTGTGGATGCCCTCGCGCTTGAGGCAGTTGTAGGAG